>NZ_JAWOVM010000131.1:0-8059 GCF_033339895.1 Vibrio sp. 1751 | reverse complement strand
CAGGACGAAGTCGATGACTTGTTGTCCAGTCTTGGATTTTAAAGGTAACGTATGAGCTACGATTTAGACGAAGATATTCTTCAGGACTTTCTCATTGAGGCTGGGGAAATTCTCGAGCTGCTTTCTGAGCAGTTGGTTGAATTAGAAAATAACCCAGAAGACAAAGACTTACTTAATGCTATTTTCCGCGGGTTTCATACCGTAAAAGGCGGTGCCGGCTTCCTTTCATTGGCAGAGCTAGTCGATACTTGTCATGGTGCGGAGAACGTGTTCGACGTTTTACGAAACGGTCAACGCACGGTAACGCAAAACTTAATGGATACGATGCTAAAAGCCTTGGATACGGTTAATACCCAGTTCCAGGCTGTTCAAGATCGTGAGCCGTTAGAAGCTGCGGACCCTGAGCTTCTTGAAGAACTTCATCGTCTATGCAAACCTGAGTCAGAAGATGAAGTAGCGGCAACCGTAGTTGAAGAACCAGTGGCTACTCCAGAGCCTATTATTCCCGAGCCTATCATCGAAGAACCTGCTGCGCCGTCAGCACCATCAAGTGTCGGCTCTGTTGATGAAATTACCCAAGACGAATTCGAAAAGCTACTGGATGAGCTTCATGGTAAAGGTTCAGCGCCAGGCACCTCAATGTCTGCGACACCTACAACGCCATCTGAACCGCCTCAATCGAGTGCACCATCAGTTGAAAGTGGTGATATCACTGATGATGAGTTTGAACGTTTACTCGATGAACTGCACGGTGTAGGAAAAAGCCCTTCTACGGCAGAGGCTGCTGCATCTGCATCCGTACCAGTAGAGCCACCTAAAGCGGCAGAGCCTTCCGCTCCAGTGTCATCTTCATCAAATCAAGACAGTGACTTAATGACGGACGAAGAGTTCGAAAAGTTACTCGATGAGCTACATGGTTCAGGTAAAGGTCCAACGCTAGAAGAATTGGATATGGCAACGAAGCCAGCGTCAGCAAACGTAGAGCAAAGCCCTGCGAAACCTGAGCCTGTTGCTAAGCCAGCACCCGTTCAAGCAGCGCCAGCACCAAAGCCAGAATCTAAACCAGTCGCGGTAAAAGAAGAAGCTAAAGCACCAGCGGTTAAAAAACCTCAGGCTGAAGCAACCGTTCGTGTTGATACCTCGACACTTGATACCATCATGAACATGGTGGGTGAGCTCGTATTGGTTCGAAACCGCCTATTAAGCCTTGGTTTGAATAGCGACAACGAAGAGATGTCCAAAGCGGTCGCTAACCTTGACGTGGTAACTGCGGATCTACAAGGCGCGGTAATGAAAACGCGTATGCAGCCAATTAAGAAAGTGTTTGGCCGCTTCCCACGCGTTGTTCGTGACTTGGCTCGTAACCTAAATAAAGACATCGTGCTAGAAATGCGCGGTGAAGAAACCGACCTCGATAAAAACCTTGTAGAAGCATTGGCCGATCCGTTGATTCACTTGGTGCGTAACTCAGTTGATCACGGTATTGAAATGCCAGACGCACGCGCGAAGGCAGGCAAATCACGCACAGGTAAAGTGATTTTGTCAGCATCGCAAGAAGGGGACCATATTGAACTATCCATCGTAGATGATGGTGGCGGTATGGACCCGAACAAACTTCGTGGCATCGCGGTGAAGCGTGGCATGATGGATGAAGATGCGGCGGCGCGTTTAACAGACAAAGAGTGCTTCAACCTTATCTTCGCACCTGGTTTCTCAAGTAAAGATAAAATTTCTGACATCTCTGGTCGTGGTGTGGGTATGGACGTGGTTAAGACGGCGATCAATACCTTAAACGGTTCAATCGATATCGATTCTGAGCTAGGCAAGGGCACTAAGATTACGATCAAAGTACCACTAACGTTAGCGATTTTACCGACTCTGATGGTTGGTGTTGGCGGTCATCCGTTTGCTCTACCACTGGCTTCGGTGAGTGAAATTTTCCACTTAGATCTTAGCCGTACAAACGTGGTAGATGGTCAGCTGACGATCATTGTGCGAGAGAAATCTATCCCACTATTTTACTTACAAAACTGGTTAGCATCTAAATCGCAAAACGTCCAAGAGCGTACAGGTCACGGTCACGTGGTGATTGTACAGATTGGTAACCAACGCGTTGGTTTTGTTGTGGATACGCTTATTGGTCAAGAAGAAGTGGTTATTAAGCCTCTCGATAATCTATTACAGGGCACTCCAGGTATGGCTGGTGCGACAATTACTAGCGATGGCCATATTGCATTAATTCTAGATGTGCCTGATTTACTTAAGCGATATGCTGCGGCTTCACGCCTTTAAGCAAAGCTGACGTTATTAAAAGGAATAAGATGGCGATTAAAGTACTAGTCGTTGATGATTCGAGTTTTTTCCGACGTCGCGTGAGCGAAATCATCAACTCAGAATCGCGCCTAGAAGTGATTGACGTTGCGGTAAATGGTAGAGAGGCGGTTGAGAAAGCCAAATCCCTCAAACCTGACGTCATCACGATGGATATTGAAATGCCAGTTATGGATGGCATTACAGCTGTACGTGAAATAATGGCCGCTGCTCCAACGCCAATTCTAATGTTTTCGTCCCTGACCCACGACGGGGCGAAAGCTACGCTTGATGCGCTAGATGCAGGCGCATTGGACTTCTTACCGAAAAAGTTTGAGGACATTGCGCGTAACCGTGAAGAAGCTGTGTCATTACTTCAACAGCGTGTGATTCAGATTGCCTCGAAGCGCGCTTTCATGCGTCGACCTATCGCTCGCCCAACAGCGAGTACCAGCACGACTACTCGATCATTAGGTTCAAGAACGGCTTCACCTGTGACTCCAACACCAACTCGACCTGCTGCGACAAAGTACCGTGCTTCTGGTAAGAAGTATCAACTGACGGCAATTGGCACATCAACAGGTGGCCCCGTTGCTCTACAAAAAATTCTGACGCGCTTGCCGATGAACTATCCGCATCCGATTGTATTGATTCAACACATGCCAGCAACGTTTACTGCTGCGTTTGCCAGTCGTTTGAACACCTTGTGTAAGATTCAAGTGAAAGAAGCACAAGATGGCGATGTGTTACAGCCCGGTGTGGCATACCTTGCACCAGGTGGGAAACAAATGATGGTAGATGGACGAGCGGGCGCTGCTCGTCTTCGCATTATTGATGGCGGCGACCGCATGAACTACAAACCATGTGTGGATGTGACTTTTGGTTCTGCCGCAAAAGTATATGGCGACAAAGTGCTCTCTTTAGTGTTGACAGGCATGGGTGCAGACGGTCGTGAGGGCGCTCGCATGTTGAAGTCTTCAGGCTCAACTATTTGGGCACAAGATGAAGAAAGTTGTGTTGTTTATGGCATGCCCCAAGCGGTTGCTAAAGCAGGTATTTCTTCAGAAGATTTACCGCTTGACCGCATTGCTGAACGCATGTTGGTGGAAGTTGGCCTAGCTTAGGATTCATCATGATTGTTTGGAGTGTAGCTAACCAGAAAGGAGGCGTGGGTAAAACCACCTCAACAGTGACATTGGCGGGCTTATTGAGCCAAAAAGGCCATCGAGTATTGATGGTTGATACTGATCCTCACGCCTCACTGACTACTTATCTCGGTTATGATCCTGATGCAGTAACTTCGAGCCTATTTGATTTATTCCAGTTGAAGACGTTTTCTCGTGAGACGGTTAAGCCGTTGATTTTAGAAACAGAGCTGGAAGGAATGGATATCATTCCCGCGCATATGTCCCTTGCCACGCTTGATCGCGTAATGGGTAATCGCAGTGGTATGGGATTAATCTTAAAACGGGCGCTGCAAACTGTCTCACAAGACTATGACTATGTGTTGATTGATTGTCCGCCAATCCTTGGCGTGATGATGGTGAACGCGTTGGCAGCCAGTGACCGAATTTTGATTCCTGTTCAAACAGAGTTTTTGGCGATGAAAGGTCTAGAGCGCATGATGCGTACGCTAACCATTATGCAAAAATCTCGCCCGGGCGGTTTCAAAGTGACTATCGTCCCAACCATGTACGATAAGCGCACGAAAGCGTCATTGCAGACATTGATGCAACTGAAAAAAGATTACCCAAATCAAGTGTGGACCTCAGCGGTGCCTATTGATACCAAGTTCCGCGATGCCAGTTTAAAGCACTTGCCAGCGTCGCATTTTGCATCTGGTAGTCGTGGTGTGTTTGCCTATAAACAGCTACTGATTTATCTGGAGAGGTTGGCGTTCGATGAGCAGTAATGATGTGCTGTCCAGTGAACAAGCACTTGATGACTACTTTAATGCATTACTGGATGATGAAACTGAAATAACGACTCTTGAGGAAGACCTTGACCTATTGGCTCAAGAGGTATCATCTGCAGAGCCAGAGCCAGAGCCAGAGCCAGAGCCAGAGCCAGAGCCAGAGCCAGAGCCAGAGCCAGAGCCAGAGCCAGAGCCAGAGCCAGAATTGCAGCTACAATACTCGGAGCCAGAAACGTACCAGTTTCAAGAAACATATCCGCCAGAGTTGGAAGCTCCAAACCTGGAAGATGTTCAAAGGCTATTAAGTCAGCTTGAAGCAAGCAACCCAGTGGCTGAGTTGGATATTGATAGTATTCTTGAACAAAATACGATTGATATTGCAGCAGAGATAAAAGCGGCTGAGCCTGAGGTACAAACCTTTAGTGAGGTGCCTGAGCTTCAGGGTGTTGAGGAAATACAGGACTGGGTGATTGATGAGCCAGTTTTTGAGGAAGCTCAACCAGAGGTGGATGAACCTCACGCAGTGATCGAACAAAGTATCAATATAGAATCGAACGTCGATACTGAACTCGAAACACAAGCAGATTCCGATATACCAACGGTCTGGGAAAGCACGAAGCGAAGTGAGGACTTCCAAGTTCTTTACTTTGATGTGAATGGTGTCACGTTTGCTGTACCTCTTGATGAGTTAGGTGGTATTCATCGCATTAGCGAGCTTAACCATTTGATAGGAAAACCCGCCTGGTATTTGGGGCTACAAACAAATCGCGAGCAACAGTTTGATGTCGTCGATACCGCGAAATGGGTGATGGCAGATAAGCTTCGTGATGATAGCTATAAAGATAACTACCAATATGTCGTCATGCTTGGTGAGAGCATGTGGGGGTTGGCCAGTAATCAATTAATGGGGACTGAAACGCTTAATATCGACAAGGTTCGCTGGCGTGAGCAGGCGGGTAAACGCCCTTGGCTAGCGGGCATGGTAAAAGAAAAAATGTGTGCCTTAATTCATGTCCAGGCGCTCATTGACATGCTAAACGCCGGTTTAGATGTCAAATCACTGAATTAGATTTAAGTCGGGAACGACATTAACGAGGATTAACTATGTCTCAAGCTTTTGAAGTAGAAGTGAAGAAAGATGCATCGAATGACGAAGTTCTTCAGTGGGTGACGTTCCAGCTAGAAGAAGAAACGTACGGCATCAACGTAATGCAAGTTCGTGAAGTACTTCGTTATACTGAAATTGCCCCTGTTCCAGGTGCACCAGATTATGTACTTGGTATCATCAACCTACGCGGTAATGTAGTTACTGTTATCGATACACGTTCACGTTTTGGCCTGATGGAAGGCGAAGTCACCGACAACACTCGTATTATTGTGATCGAGTCAGAGCGTCAAGTGATTGGTATCTTAGTAGATAGCGTGGCAGAAGTCGTTTATCTGCGTTCTTCTGAAATTGATACGACGCCTTCTGTTGGTACCGACGAGAGTGCGAAGTTCATCCAGGGTGTGAGCAACCGTGACGGCAAGCTTCTTATCCTTGTGGATTTGAACAAGCTGCTAACAGATGACGAGTGGGACGAGATGGCTCACCTTTAATGGCTGAATGATGATGGCTGAAGAGACTCTTTTATCTGCTCCATTCCTTGCGGGTGGCGTCGCTTTTATTGTGTTAGTTTTGGTTGTTTTGCAACTGCGGATTCGCTCTGGGTTACAAAAGCAGTTAGACCAACAACGAGCTCAATCTCGACACGCAGATAAAGAAGTGCAAAAGTTGAGTAAGCAGTTACTCGAAGTGCGCTCGGTTGTCGTTGGTCTTGGACAAAAAGTGACCGAGCAACAAGACATTATTCAGCACTTAAACGAGAGAATTCGCGAACTCGAACACGCTGATACTGATGGTCGCTTGTACAGTCGCGCTTCTAAAATGGTACAGCTTGGCGCTGATATCAACGAGCTGATTGAAGAGTGCGAACTACCAAAAGCCGAAGCTGAGTTGATGCTTTCACTGCAGAAGAAACTGGCGGGGAAAGAGAAGATTCCACCATTAAGTGGTCAGCCATCAGATGATGCAGAATATCCAACGCGTGGACGTCGTCGACGCTAAAGGTTATCAAGCGATAAAAAAGAGGCGTTATTACGCCTCTTTTTTTGTTTTTAGCCGCTAATGCTCTTCTTCAATACAACCCTAGATAACCTTCAGTCGTTCTTGCTCTTAGCTCTGGCCTCTCAAATTCAAAATGAGCGCTTATAACTACTTATAGTTAATTTTATTAAAGTGTGATGATTAATTAACAAAAATACATGAACTTACATGTAACCTAGCCCTCTTATCCTGTTTTGTCATAACTAAGCTGTGCTAATATAGCGGCTCGTTCATTTTTTAGTTGAAGCTCTATGTTAGAAGTGTCTAACCTGACAGCAATCCGTGATGAAAGGGTTCTGTTTGAAAACCTGCAGTTTGAAATTAAGCCTGGTGAATTGGTCCAGATCGAAGGGCGTAATGGTACTGGTAAAACTACATTGCTACGGATTGTGACAGGGTTAGGTGATAGAGAAGAAGGTGTCGTTAAATGGAAAGGCGAAGAGGTTGAAAAATCTCGTGATGTTTTCCATCAAGATCTGCTTTTCTTAGGACATCAAACAGGAGTGAAACGAGAGCTTACCGCATTAGAAAACTTACGTTTTTATCAATCTATTCAAAATAATCGCTCTTCAGACGAAGAAATCTTTATCGCTTTGACTCAAGTAGGATTAGCTGGTCGAGAAGATGTGCCTGTAGCACAACTTTCCGCAGGTCAGCAACGACGAGTCGCATTGGCAAGGTTATGGCTCAGTAAGCAAATTTTATGGATTTTAGATGAGCCGTTGACTGCCATTGATAAGCAAGGCGTCAAGGTGCTTGAATCTTTGTTCGCAAGTCATGCTGATAATGGCGGTATTGTTGTGTTGACGACGCATCAAGATATGTTTGCGGACAGCCCGAAACTTAGAAAAATAAAGCTGGGTGACTGATATGATTTCCTCGATGACCACCATCATTCGTCGTGAGCTCCTAATCGCATTTCGCCGTCAGGCAGACATTCTAAACCCGCTGTGGTTCTTTATTATTGTCATTACTCTCTTTCCTCTGAGTATTGGACCAGAACCTAATTTGTTAGCACGTATTGCAGCGGGCATCGTTTGGGTTGCCGCATTGCTGTCCGCCTTATTATCATTAGAGCGTCTATTTCGTGATGATTTTCAAGACGGTGCACTAGAACAAATGATGCTAATGCCGATTCCATTGCAACTTGTAGTGGTTTCAAAGGTCATAGCACATTGGTTGTTAACAGGGTTACCTCTGATTTTAATTAGCCCATTATTGGCGGTTTTACTTTCGCTCGACTTCAATACTTGGCTATCGGTTGTATTAACCTTGATGATCGGTACACCAACACTAAGTTTTATTGGCGCCATTGGTGTGGCGTTGACTGTTGGGTTGCAAAAGGGTGGCGTTCTTTTGAGTTTGCTTATTCTTCCGCTCTACATCCCAATTTTGATTTTCGCAACATCGGCAATTGATGCTGCCGCACTCGGTATGGCGTATAACGGTCAACTAGCGATTTTAGGTGCGATGCTAATGGGGGCGATGACATTAACGCCTTTTGCCATCAGTGCCGCATTACGAGTTAGTGTCAACTAACTCAATAAAGTGCCAATGAAGCGGCGCTTGATCAAAGAATTATTATTAAAGCACTGCTACGGTCTCAACCCTTTAGACAGTGTCCCTGAAGTAAGAGTGAGAACAAAACATGTGGAAATGGCTACATCCTTATGCCAAGCCAGAAGCAG
>NZ_JAWOVM010000130.1:0-8125 GCF_033339895.1 Vibrio sp. 1751 | reverse complement strand
TATATTTTCTCAGCAGCTTTCACTAAGTAATTGTTACTTTGACAAGGCAACAAGTTTTCGCGACTCCTGAGCATAGCCTACTATGTGATGCCCCTGAGCCGGCACGTCGGAATAAGTGCAGCTAACGCAGATAAAAAGCCAAATATGACGCAAGTGTAACTCTGTAAATAGTTGAAGTTGTAGCTAGGCGACAAACAAACGAGACTCCTGAGCATGGTTCACCATGTGATGGAGCGAGTGCGTGCAGTCAACAACGCTACAACGATAACTATGACGAGAGTTTTAGCCGAGGCGTTTCACCGTCATGACATCCTTGATCTGTTCCACACGTTTCGAAACCCGCGAAAGCACCTCAATATTGGTGACTTCTAGGTCAAAGTCCATGATGGCAAGTTGACGTCTGTAGTCGACTCGGTTCTTCATACTGGTCACTTTGATCTTTTCGTTGGCGAACAGTGTCGTAATGTCTTTGAGTAGACCACCTCGCTCCATCGCTTCAACACGCACGGTGAGGATGTATGACCCCACAAAGCCGCTGCCCCAGACTGTATCGATGATGCGCTCTGGCGCATGATGGCGCAGTTCTTCTAGCTGTTCACAGTCACTACGGTGTACTGAAATCCCACGACCTTGCGTTATGTAACCAGAGATATCGTCACCTGGAATTGGCTGACAGCAACGTGCTAGATGTGTCATTAGGTTATCGACGCCTTCTACTACAACTGCGTCTTTTTTCGGTCGGCTTTGCGCGGGTGATTTATGCTCAGCTTCTTGCAGTTTTTCCAGTGCTTGCTGATCTTCTTCCTCTGCCGTTGGCTTGTTAACTAACGCGTTGATATGGTTAATTATTTGGTTGATACGCAAATCACCGCTACCTACACCAACATACAATTCATCTGGTGTTTTGACGTTAAACCGCTTGAGGGCGTAATGCTCTGCATCTTTTAACGTTGCGCCAATTTTGGCTAACTCATGCTCAAGGATTTCACGACCTGCTTCAAGGTTCTTCTCACGGCTTTGTTTTCGGAACCAGGCGTTAATTTTGGCACGCGCACGACCAGAATGAACGAAGCCTAATGATGGGTTTAACCAGTCACGTGATGGGTTAGGTTCTTTCTGAGTGATAATCTCGACTTGGTCACCCATATGTAATTTATGCGTGAACGGCACAATACGACCTCCGACTTTGGCACCGATACAACGGTGTCCCACTTCGGAGTGAATGTGATAGGCAAAATCTAGCGGCGTTGCCCCCATTGGCAAATCGACAACATCACCACGTGGTGTAAAGGCATAAACACGGTCATCAAAGACTTGGCTACGCAGCTCATCGAGCATTTCGCCAGAGTCAGACATTTCTTCTTGCCAATCCAATAGCTTACGCAGCCACGTGATCTTCTCATCATAACCGCTTCGGCTGCTTGCCCCTTCTTTATATTTCCAGTGCGCGGCAACACCCAGCTCCGACTCTTCATGCATTTGCTTGGTACGAATCTGGATCTCGATGGTTTTGCCTTCTGGCCCTAGAATTACGGTGTGGATCGATTGATAACCGTTTGGTTTAGGGTTAGCAACGTAGTCATCAAACTCGCTCGGTAGGTGCTTGTATTTGGTGTGAACTACACCCAAAGCCGCGTAACAGTCTTGCAGTTTGTCTGCGATGATACGTACTGCTCGAACATCAAACAGCTCATCAAAGGCCAAACTCTTCTTCTGCATTTTTCGCCAAATGCTGTAGATGTGCTTAGGTCGACCACTCACTTCGGCATTGATGCCCGACACTTCCATTTCGTGCGTGAGGTCTTCAACAAAGTCTTTGATGTACTGTTCACGAACGATGCGTCGCTCAGAAAGCTGCTTGGCAATTTGTTTGTAAGTTTCCGGCTGTTGGTAGCGGAAAGCGTAATCTTCAATTTCCCATTTCAGCTGACCGATGCCTAATCGGTTTGCTAGCGGCGCATAGATGTTGGCACACTCTTTTGCCGCCGCACGTCGAACTTCATCAGGCGCTTTTTTAACTTCAATAAGGTTACAAATTCGCTCCGCGAGCTTGATAACTACGCAGCGGAAGTCATCCACCATGGCAAGCAGCATGCGGCGTACGTTATCTACCTGAGATGACGCTGCACTGCCTTCCATGTTGACGTTGAGTTGGCCAATAGCAGCCATTTCTTCAACGCCGTCGATTAATTTTATGATTTCTTTGCTGTATTTCTCTTCCAGAATTTCTCTGTTAAAAGCACCACTTGAAACCAAAGGAAACAGTTGAGCAGCCACTAAAGTGGCTTGATCCATAGACAAGGTGATCAAAATTTCGATCATTTCTCGTCCACGCCACAACAACAGCTCCGCTTGCTCGTTATCAGCCAATACCGTCTGGCAATCTCGATATACTTCGATTAAGCGTGAGGCTGTGTTTTTCTCTTGTCCTAGGCTAGCCACCCAGTTTTCGAGTTCAAACTGTTCATCTTGGTTTAAATGCGCGCTTCTTACCGCAACCATCTCATCATCCTAATTATTATATTCGTGTGGTTTGACTAACACCGTCCAGGTTAGTTCTTTTTACCGCGCGTACACGCTGGCTTTATGACCACCCACCACAAATAAGGGGTCAAAGTCCTAAAGTTAGGACTTTTCAAACAATGCCATCGATTCTAGATGACTGGTATGAGGGAACATATCCAGCATACCTAATTTCGTTAATTTATAGCCTTGCTCTATCAAGCTTTGACTATCCCTAGCAAGGGTAGCAGGATTACAAGAAACATAAACTACACGCTGTGCGCCAAGCTCAGAAACTTGATCGATGATCCCACTCGCTCCCGCGCGTGCCGGGTCTAATAATACTTTATCAAACCGCTCTGCGGCCCAGGCTTGGCCTTCAAAATCTTGCTCAAGGTTAGCGTGATAAAATTGCGCGTTATTGATTTGGTTCAAAGATGCATTGTTTGTGGCTTTTTCTACCATCTCTGCAACACCCTCTACTCCAACCACGTACTTAGCTAATTTCGCAACTGGTAAACTAAAGTTGCCTAAACCACAGAACAAATCTAACACTCGGTCACTCTTTTGTGGGTCTAACCACTCAACCGCTTGTTTGACCATTTGTTGGTTTACACCTTGGTTTACTTGAATAAAGTTATTTGGTGCAAAAGGGATTTTCACTCCAACTTCTTGATAAAAAGGCATATCGCCTTCGATAAGGTCTAATTGTTCTGTCGATGGCATTAAGTACAACGATGCGCCATGACGTTTTGCCAACTCCGTTAGAGATTGAGTTTCACTCGTTGTCAGAGCGCTCAAGTGGCGCAGCGTAATACACGGACCATTATCACCAAGTACCAGCTCTACATGACCCAATTGTTCCGGCTTTTTGAACGCTTTTAGGGCTGAGTAAATCTCTGGCAGCAAAACATTCAGTTCCGGTGCCAGCACTGGGCAATCGGTCACTTGCGCAATTTGCTTACTCTGCTTTTTACGGAAACCAAAATGTAGCTGACGTGTTCTTTTATCAACAAACAAGCTCACTCTCGCACGGCGACGGTAGGCCTGCGAATATCCCAATAACGGGGCATCTAGTTCAATGTCACTGCCTGAAAATTTTCGCATTAGCTGACGCAACGTTTGCTGTTTGTACGTCAATTGTTGGTCATAATCTAGATGCTGCAAATCACAGCCACCGCACTCATGATAATGTGGGCAAAATGGCTCCACACGAGCTTCACTCGGCTTAAGGATTTTAATCAACTTACCGCGAGCGTATTTGCTCTTTTCTTCCACCAATTGAGTGACCACCTCCTCACCCGGCAGTGCTCCATCAATAAACAATGGCTTCTTTTTGAGGTAAGCAATGCCTGCGCCGTGGTGATCTAAACGCTCTACTTGCACTGCTTGGTGCCGAGTATTGAGTTGGGTTTTCTTTTTCGGTTGAAAGATGCGTGCCATGCTCTATGCCTGATTTATGTGTAATTGCTCTTCGGCTTCACTATTCTTGATTGCAGCCGTTGTGTGATTCGAGTGACTTGATTATGCTTACCGTTTATTCGGTGACGTCACTTCTTTGCTCAAGGCTTTATCGTGCGCTTGAGAAATAATGCGTTATTTTCCCATATCCAGACTCCGATGTAATTAGATAACATGACCAGATATGGCTTACGAGCACGTGTAATTACACTAACTCTCGCTCCCACTCTCATTATTGGTTTATTACTGAGCGGCTTTTTCTCATTTAACCGCTACCAAGACCTTGAGAAACAAGTTATCACCACTGGTAACAGCATTATTGAGCCGCTGGCGATTGCCAGTGAAACTCATCTACTATCAGAAAGCCGAGAGGCGGTACGTCGCTTGATAAGCTACGCGCACCGCAAAAACTCCAAACTGGTTCGTAGTATCGCGGTATTTGATGAACATCATGAGCTCTTTGTGACCTCTAACTTTCATCCTAATTTTGAAGCCTTGATGTTTCCCAAAGATAAACCGATCCCGCAACTGGGTAATTCGGAAATCTACGAAAACTCACTGATATTGCGTGTCCCCATTTTGTCAGAAGGTCACTACTTAGCGGAGTTGTCGAACGAAAGCCAAGGCACAAAAGCGATTGGTTACATCGCCGTCGAGTTAGATCTCTCCTCCTTGAGGCTGCAACAGTATCAAGAAGTCTTCTCTGCTTTTTTAGTTCTGGTTCTCGGTCTTGGCTTAGCAAGTGTGTTTGCTTCACGTCTAATGCACGATGTGACCCAACCTATCACCCACATGAAGAATGTCGTTGACCGCATTCGCCGTGGTCATCTGGATGTGCGTATCGAAGGCAAAATGCACGGGGAGTTAGACCAGCTAAAAAATGGCATCAACGCCATGGCGGTATCGTTATCAGAATATCACGTGGAGATGCAGCACAGTATAGACCAAGCCACGTCCGACTTACGTGAAACGCTTGAGCAGCTAGAAATTCAGAACGTTGAGTTGGATATCGCGAAGAAACGCGCGCAAGAAGCGGCCAGGGTTAAGTCAGAGTTCTTGGCAAACATGTCGCACGAGCTGCGTACTCCGCTCAATGGGGTGATTGGCTTTACTCGTCAAATGCTTAAAACGCAGCTTTCTAACAGCCAAACGGATTACCTACAGACGATTGAGAAATCGGCGAACAACCTGCTGAATATCATCAATGACATTCTCGACTTCTCGAAACTTGAAGCGGGTAAGCTGGCGCTGGAAAACATTCCTTTTGATTTCCGAGAAAGTTTAGAAGAGGTAATTAACCTACAAGCCACAAGTGCACATGAGAAAGGGTTAGAAATCACCCTAAAAGTGGACCCTAAAATTCCACCGGGTTTAGTTGGGGATCCACTACGTATTCAGCAAATTTTGACGAACTTAGTCGGTAACTCAATCAAGTTTACCGAGCGAGGCAACATTGATGTTAGCGTAGAAATGCGCTCTCAATCAGGAGACTCCGTCGAACTGCAATTCATGGTGCGTGATACCGGTATTGGTATCTCTGAGCGTCAGCAAGCGCAGTTGTTCCAAGCCTTTAGCCAAGCAGATGCAAGTATTTCACGTCGTTACGGCGGTACTGGTCTTGGTCTGGTTATCACTCAGAAACTGGTGAGCCAGATGGGCGGCGAAATCAGTTTAACCAGCCGTCTACACCAAGGTTCAACCTTCTGGTTTACGGTGCGCTTGCACTCAACCGAGATGCCAATGAGCGAACTGATTGAAGTGGAACTTCTGACTGGGAAGCAGTTACTGCTGATTGAACCAAACATGCAAGCCGCGTCCGTAACCCAACAGATTCTAAGTCAGGAGGGTATTTTAGTAACCTACCGCTCTTCGCTACCAAACAACGAAGAACAATATGATTATGTACTGTTGAATTTAGCGGCCAACCAGACTCACGATGCGGAAGTTATTACACCTTGGATAGAACAAGCGAAACGCATGGCTCCGAGTGTTCTCCTAGGGACACCGAGTACCGAATTGGCGCTTGCGGACCAAATAATGACAGAGCATCACGTCCAGTGCCTGACGAAACCATTGTCTCGCCGTAAGTTGCTACAAAGCCTGATTAGCGAACATGTAGAATCGCCACCGGTATTAAGCGCTCCAATTACGCCAAGCGAAGGGGACCGTTTACCTCTCACTGTACTAGCAGTGGATGACAACCCTGCAAACTTGAAGCTGATCTCTGCACTGCTCCGCGAACGAGTAGAAACCGTCACCGCCTGTAGCAATGGCCAGCAAGCGGTGAACCTGGCGACAGAGAAAAAGTACGATTTAATCTTCATGGATATTCAAATGCCACAAATGGATGGGGTGACCGCTTGTAAGCACATTAAAGAGTTGGAGCTAAATAAAGACACGCCAGTGATTGCGGTAACGGCACATGCCATGGCAGGGGAACGAGACCGCTTGCTCTCGGCAGGAATGGATGACTACTTGACCAAACCTATTGAAGAGCATGTGCTACAACAGGTTTTGGTTCACTGGAACCCAAATGCTTGTACAGAGAGCATTGGCAAAGTCGCCCCTTCATACGTTGATGAACCTGAAGGAAGCGCACCACAATCCGTTTCTTCGCCTCAGCAGGATGTGATTATTGATTGGCAAGCAGCCTTGAAACAGAGCGCGAATAAAGAGGATCTCGCTAAAGACATGCTACGCATGTTGATTGAGTTCATCCCTGAAGTAGAAGCAGTCGTTGACCAAGCTCTGGAGCAAGAAGATATCTCTCGTGATGACCT
Source organism: Vibrio sp. 1751 (assembly GCF_033339895.1). Lineage (NCBI taxonomy): Bacteria > Pseudomonadati > Pseudomonadota > Gammaproteobacteria > Vibrionales > Vibrionaceae > Vibrio > Vibrio sp. 1751. The sequence goes on along the minus strand of NZ_JAWOVM010000130.1, from coordinate 1,382 downwards.
AATTCATGTCATCCATAAGCTGCACGGCAGTAGTTCATATTGTGGCGTTCCAAGGCTGAAATCACTCTGTGCGACGCTTGAGCAAGCACTGCGCTCAGGGATCAGTCTTGAGGAGGTTGAGCCTGAAATGTTCGAGCTGCAAGATGAAATGATTAAAGTAACAACAACCGCAAAGTTATACCTTGAACAGTGATCTATTGAAGAGAAACAAAAGCCAGAGCAAATGCTCTGGCTTTTTAGTATTTTGTTTAAGACTTACAAGCTAGGATTCAAAAATGACCGTCGCCACAGCGTAATGACGCTCATCGGAAATGGACAGGTGAATGTGGTTAACACCCATCGCATCCGCTATTTGCTTGGCTGTGCCCGTCAATGCGAGTACTGGTTTTCCAAGCTCATCGTTCGAGATGGAAAAGTCGTGAAACGTGACTCCTTTTGCGATCCCTGTCCCCAATGCTTTTGAGGCAGCTTCTTTAACAGCAAAGCGCTTAGCAAGATAACGACCTTGCAGCTTAAGCTGTGAGAATTTGGCCATTTCTTCTTCTGAAAGAATCCGCTGAGCAAAAGGTTCACCACTACGAGCTAACGCTTTTTCAATACGCTCAATTTCTGCAATGTCGGTCCCTAACCCTATAATCGCCATCTAGATAGCCCTATGACTGGCGAGCCTCAATCATCAATGCTTTCATGTCAGCAACCGCTTTATTTAAACCATCAAATACCGCGCGACCAATGATTGAGTGACCAATGTTGAGTTCGTAAATTTCTGGTAATGCAGCAATTGGTGCGACATTGTGATAAGTCAGGCCATGCCCGGCATTAACAATAATACCTAGATCATGTGCATAACTAGCACCAGCGGCAATCTTCTTCAGTTCAGCTTGTTGCTCGTCTTCTGTCGTCGCATCTGCATAATGGCCAGTATGTAGCTCAATAAACGGAGCGCCACACTTTTTCGCAGCTTCAATCTGTTGACGGTCAGCATCAATAAAGAGCGAAACTTTGATGCCTGCATCTGTCAGCTTTTTCGTCGCAGCTTTAATTTTTTCAAGCTGCCCTACTACATCTAAGCCACCTTCCGTCGTCAGTTCTTCACGCTTTTCAGGCACTAAACACACAAACTCTGGTTTAGTTTGCAGCGCAATCTCAACCATTTCGTCCGTCACTGCCATCTCTAGATTCATACGCGTTTGAATGGTTTCACGCAGAATACGTACATCACGATCCAAAATATGGCGACGGTCTTCACGTAAGTGGATAGTGATACCGTCCGCGCCTGCACGCTCAGCAATTTCAGCAGCGTGAACAGGATCTGGGTATTTTGTACCACGTGCATTACGTAGAGTGGCAATATGGTCGATATTGACGCCTAAATAAATTGA
>NZ_JAWOVM010000129.1:0-8142 GCF_033339895.1 Vibrio sp. 1751 | reverse complement strand
TAGTGGGTAAGGTCATTATGGCGGCAAAGCGCCAAAAAAATGTGAACAAAGAATAACTAGCAAAAAAAGAGCCGGAATTTGCATCCGGCTCTCAGTTTAGGAAGGAATTAAGCGAATTTACAACGCTTGGCGGGAAAATCCTTAACCTTTGTACAGTTTCGGGTTGAATACATCTCGTAACCAGTCACCCAATAAGTTGATAACCAGAACCAGTGTAACCAACACGATGCCTGGGAAGGCAGTAATCCACCACGCACCTGAGAAGATGTAGTTAAAGCCGATGCTGATCAGCGCACCTAGTGACGGCTGATCAACAGGAAGACCCAAACCTAGGAATGACAGTGCCGCTTCCGACATGATCGCATTCGCTACCTGTACCGTCGAGATAACCAAGATTGGTGATAGACAGTTCGGCAGGATGTGACGGAACATGATGCGTGGCGCTTTAAAGCCCATCACTCGTGCCGCTTCTACGTATTCTTTCTTCTTCTCTGCCAATACCGAGGCGCGAATGGTCCGTGCGTATTGCGGCCATTCTGCCACACCGATGATCACCACCAGCATGACCACCGCATATTGGCTGTAAAAATCACTGCCAAAGCTGGCTTTGAAGATAGCTGACACGATGATCGCGACCATCATGGTCGAGAACGACAACTGTACGTCTGCAAAACGCATCAAGAAGCTATCGATACGGCCACCGAAATAACCCGCCGACAAACCAATGATGATACCCAGTACCAACTGAAGGCCAACAGCCAGGAAGCCAATGGTTAGAGACAGACGAGAGCCGTAAAGAATGGTCGATAAAATATCGCGACCTTGCTCGTCAGTACCCAACACAAAGCGCTCATCGCCATCTTCCATCCACGAAGGTGGCAACTCAGAATCCATGATGTCGATAGACGTCAGATCGTACGGGTCTGTTGGCGCAAGAACCGGTGCAGCCAATGCCAATACTAAGAACATCATAAAGACGGTAAAACTCGCCATCGCCACTTTGTCGCGTTTGAAGTAATACAGAAAATCTGACTCTTTGAAACGCTGCCACGCTGATGGAGCAGGAGCTGGTGTTAAATTTGATTGGCTCATGATTAAGCTCCTTTTCCAGTTAGGTTCACAGTTGGGTTGATGATGCCGTACAGCAAGTCAACGATGGTATTGGTTACCACGAAGATCAGACCAACAAAGATAACGTAGGCAGTGATCAGCGGTGTATCTACACGGTTGATTGCCTCTAGGAAAAGGAAGCCAGTGCCCGGCCATTGGAACACGGTTTCAGTAAGAATGGTGTAGGCCACCATGGTACCAATCTGCACGCCACCTACCGTCAATACTGGTAGCATGGTGTTCTTAAGTGCATGTTGGTAATAAATCTTTTGTAAGTTCAAACCTTTTGCTTTGGCGAACTTAATGTATTCCGAACTCAGTACTTCCAGCATTTCTGAACGTACCAAACGGATGAACAACGGCAGCATGATAGACGCTAGCGCAATACAAGGTAGGATGAGGTGCTTGATACCATCAATGGTAAAGAAGCCAGATTCCCAACCGAGCACATTAGCGGTCTCGCCCCGCCCGTAGGAAGGCAGCCAACCGAGTTCTATGGAGAAGACATACATCAGCATGATTGCGGTTAAGAACACCGGAATCGAGATACCGACACTGCTCATCGCCATCACAAATTTGGTAAAAACACTCTTAGGATGAATCGCAGAGTACACCCCAAGCGGAATAGAGAAAACAATGATGATAAGCGTCGCGCCAAACACGAGCTCTAATGTAGCTACCAGCTTGTCGAGAATCACCTCAACCGCAGGTCGCTTGAAAAAATATGAGGTACCCAAATCACCTTGTAGTGCATTACCCACAAAGCGCGTGTACTTTGTGATAAAGGGATCGTTCAGGCCCAAGTCGTCGCGTAGCGCTTGACGCTCCGATTCCGAAACCGACTGACCTACAAGCTCACGCAGCGGATCACCCAGGTTGTCCTGAATGGCAAACGCCACCAAACTGATCACAAACATCACTATCAGTGCCTGAAACAGGCGCTTGACCAGAAACGAAAACATTCCTTGCCCCTTAACTATCCATAGATCTCTATGTTAGAGAGAAAATTCAGTCTAAATAACCAACTCAATCCGACTGAAACAAAACTGAGTCGAGTGCTTTAAGTTGAGGAGGGAAATCCATCCCTCCTCAAAGTCGACTAACCGTGATTATTCAACCACTAGGTCACCGAAGTAAGGCATTACCATTGGGTTAACGATATCTGCCGCTTTCACGTTAGACTTCGCGCCCCATGCTTCACTTTGCCAGTGTAGCGGTACGAATGCTGCGTCGTTGTATAGTGTTGCTTCTACGCCCTTCAGCATTTCTGCACGTTTCGCAGGATCCGTCTCTACGTTCGCAGCTTCAACCACTTTGTCCATTTCTGGGTTTGAGTAGTAACCACAGTTGTACTGACCACGACCGGTTTCTTCGTTACGAGTCATAGTTAGGAACTCGTTGAAGTTCGCTGAGTCTTCTGTATCTGAGTGCCAACCGATCATCAGCATGTCTGCCGCACACTTGTCGAACTCAGGCCAGTACTGCGCTTTTGGCATGGTCTTCAGATCAACCTTGATACCGATCTTAGACAACATTGCCGCTGCCGCTTGTGCTACTTTCGCATCATTCACGTAACGGTTGTTTGGTGCGATCATCGTTAGCGTCAGGCCATTTTCGTAACCCGCTTCTTTCATCAGTTCTTTCGCTTTCTTCAAGTCGTAGCGAGGAACCAGTTTGTCATCGTGACCCACGTAACCTGCCGGGCTTTGCTGACCAGCAGCCGTTGCGAAGCCTTTCATGATTTTCTTCACGATACCTTCGTTATTGATTGCGTGAACAATCGCTTGGCGAACGCGAACGTCTTTCAATGCTTCGTTGCTGTTTTGGTTTAGTTGGAACGTGATGATACGAGTACCAGGTAGCGTAACTAGGTCGATGCCGTCAGCATCTTCAACGCGTTTGTGGTCGTTTGGCGCTACAGGGTGAATCATGTCAACACCGCCAGAAAGCAGCGCTGCTACACGAGTTGCGTCTTCTTTAATTGGCACAAGCGTTAGCTTATCAACGTTACCTTTCGACTCTTTGTCCCAGTAATCTTTAAAGCGTTCAAATTCCACTTTTACGCCCTGTTCACGTGAAGTCACAATGAATGGACCCGTGCCAGATACGTTAGTCGATGCAAATGAGTTACCGTGCTTCACTAGCTCAGACTTGTCTTTGCCGTCCGCAGTTTTGCCCGTGTAGAACTTGCTGTCCATTGGGAAAATGTACGTTGCGGTTTGCAGCACTAGTGGGTAAGGACCTTTAGTTACAAGATCGAACGTGTTGTCGTCAACTTTGACGATTTTTTCGTACGGGTCGAAGATGTTTTTAAAGTCAGGAGAGCTTTGTAAACGCTGGAACGTCCACACGACGTCGTCAGCCGTTAGAGTATTGCCAGAATGGAATTTCACACCTTCACGCAGTTTGAAACGAACAGTCGTATCGTTAATACGTTCCCAGCTTTCTGCTAGGCGAGGCTCGAAATCCATTTTTTGAGTAAAGCGAACCAACGGATCAAATACCATGTGTGACATTTGCAGTGTGCCACCTGATAGCTGCTCATGTGGGTCAAGCGATACTGGGTCAGCTGCATAGCCAACTTTGATATCTGCTGCCATTGCGTTAAAGCTTAGGCCCGCAGCCATTAGCGCCACTGCTAATTTGCTTTTCATGGTTTTCATTTGCATAACTCCTTCATGCGGGGATACGGATCCCTTGTTGTTGTGTTTGCGTCTTTGTTATGACTAAAGGTTAGCCAAGCGAATTGCTTGGTTTATGCCGTTTCGATCTCTTCTCGCAAGCCAGTAAACTCCGGCATCAGAGAAATCAATTTTTTGCTGTATTCGTGTTGAGGTGCCGTGAATAACTGTTCTGTTGGGGCCACTTCTAAAAGTGTACCCATTTGCATCACACCTACTCGGTCACACATCTGACGAATAACAGGTAAATCGTGGCTGATAAACAACATAGTCAAGTTCAGCTCACTTTGCAGATCTTTCAGCAAGTTTAGAATTTGTGCCTGTACCGATACGTCCAGTGCTGAGGTCGGTTCATCACAAATCAAAAGTCGAGGACGAGTCGCCAACGCACGCGCAATAGAAATACGCTGACGCTGACCACCGGAGAATTCATGAGGATACTTAAGCCCAGCCATTCGACCCAAACCAACATGATCCAATAGGTCATTCACGATTTGGCGAGTTTCCGACTCGTTTTTCGTCAATTTATGAAAACGGATTGGCTCAGCAATAATATCGAATACCTTCATACGAGGGTTCATTGAAGTATATGGGTTTTGGAACACCATCTGCATTTGACGACGCATCGGGCGGCGCTCTTTCTCAGAGGTTAAAGCGGTCAGGTCAATGCCCTCGAATTTCACCTGACCAGAGTTAGGTTGGTATAAACCAGCAATCACACGTGCAATGGTCGATTTACCTGAACCAGACTCGCCCACCAAACCAAAGGTTTCGCCTTCGTGCACTTCAAAGCTCACATTATTAGATGCTTGCACGTATTCTCGGCGGCTTTCGAACAAAGAGTCTTTGGTCACAAAGCGAAGATTGACGTTCTTCACGTCCAAAAGCGGGCCAGTGTACTCACGCTCATCTTGGCTTTGTCCTAACCAGTGGTTCTTGATATCGAGTGGCTCCATTTCCGCCGCTTCTTCGATATAGCTTACTAACGGGAAACGATCTAGCTTTCTGTCTGAACGTGGTACCGCTGAAATTAGACTGCGAGTATAAGAGTGATCAGGATCGCCCAATACTTTGGCTGTTGGTCCAAACTCCACCAAGTCACCACGATACATTACCGCCACGCGATCGGTGACGTTGGAGACTACACCCATATCGTGAGTAACCAACATACAGCCGACATTGTTCTTGATACACAGCTCGCGGATCAAGTTGAGGATTTGGTCTTGGATAGAAACGTCTAACGCCGTAGTTGGTTCGTCCGCGATGATGAGATCAGGCTCACCAGCCAAAGCAATAGCAATGACAACACGCTGACGCATACCACCAGAGAATTGGTGCGGGTACTGTTTTAAGCGGTTTTCTGGTTGCGGAATACCAACCTGCTGCATAAGAGAAAGCGCGCGCTGATACGCCTCTTCATCAGAGACCTTCATGTTAGCGTGGATCGTCTCTTTCAGCTGTTGCTCAACAGTAAAAAGTGGATTGAGCGAGGTCATCGGATCTTGGAAAATAAAACCTATTTTCGAGCCGCGAACCTTACGCATCGCTTCTGGTGATAGGCCAGAAATTTTTTCTCCATCCAAGAATACATCACCGCTAGCAACGCGACCTGGGGGACTAAGCAAATCGATAACAGCGTTACCAACGGTGGATTTACCCGCACCTGATTCGCCAACAACACCCACGATTTCACCACGTTCAATATGAAAAGAAAGTGACTTCACGGCAGCGTGAACGCCGTGTCGGGATGGGTATTCAATACGAAGGTTTTTCACTTCTAATAGTGACATTTCAGACCTCTACTGCCTTGTCTGTGGTATCGAATCATGCCAAAGGCACCATTCATCACCTGAATGAATCCGTTCAAATTCAGAATAATACTCTGAAATCTTAATGCGGAAATAATTTGGCAAAAATCACACAAAAAAGCAACAATTAAAGTATATTCCGCCGAAAAAACATTAAATAAACGCACAATTAGCGAATAAAAATGCATTAACAAGTATTTAACTATTTTCATATCACACTATTTTTGTGCGTCATGCACCAATAAAACTAGAAAAATGCTCTAAAAGTAAACATGAGCTAAACAAGATCATTAACCATATTATTCATGTGAATTTATTAACATTTAACAAACAATATCATATGCAAAAAGTGTTTTTTCAACATAAAAAACTATTAATAAAATAGTCGGCAAATACAAAAAGCCAAACTTAGGAAGAGAAAGGATAGGTCAAAACGTGAACAAAACAGCAAAACCACACAAATCCTGCTCCAACGCAGATTATGCGCCACTTAAGCGGTTTATTGACTAAGCAAAGGAAAGTACCGCTATCCTCATTCGTACGTCATAAGAAAACTCGCCGATTTTAACCCTTTACGACACAATTGAGAGTGGGATAATAGATGAACAGTGTCAAAGCCAAGCCGTAAATAAAAGGAGCCCCTGTGCTTAAAGCGATTTTTTTTGATATGGACGAGACTTTATGTGCAACGTCACAAGCCGATAAAGTTGCAGGACAAGCGTTTACAACTTGGATTCATAAGACCTACCCACAAGTTACCGAACCAAAAGCGTTTTTGCAGCGCTACTTGCAGGGTGTATACAAAAAGCTGAATGCTGAGTTCCCTCACCTTGTGGCTCTGCTACCCGATGAAAATGCCTTCCGTTGTGGCCTGATCCAAAACATCTTGGCGGAGCAAGGCGTCAGCATCACTGCAAAAGAGGCTCAACAAGCTCAAGACTACTTTGACTCTGCACGTATGGGCGCGTTCACCTTCTTCCCTGGTGTAAAAGAAATGCTCAGCGACCTTCGTCAACATTACAAACTCGTCGTGATCACTAACGGTCCGATTTTTTCTCAACACCCTAAATTAAACGCGACACAAATGAGCAACTGGGTGGACCATATTATTGTGGGAGGAGAAGAGCCAGAAGAGAAACCTGCTACAAGTATTTTCCAAAAAGCGCTCGACTTGGTCGAAGTAAAACCAGAAGAGGCTCTACACGTGGGCGACTCTTTACCTGCTGACATTGCTGGCGCTAACAATATGGGCATTTTGAGTGTGTGGGTGAATGCGACAGGCGCAAGCAACTCAACGGATATAACGCCAAGTTTTGAAATCCAAGAAACGGTAGAACTGAAAGAAATCCTTAAAACACTCGCCCAATAAAAGCAGCGGATTAGAAAACTACAAAACCCCAGACACTGCTCTGGGGTTTATTTTGTCAGCTCGAAAAGCATTTGGATCATAGGTGGTCAAAAGCCCCTAGAGCTGTACACTTTTGGGAAAAATTGAAATGGAATGCCGATTCTTTTCAGGAGAGATGCAAAAAAGCCCCAGTCTTTCGACTGAGGCTTTAAATAGTGGTCGGTGAAGAGGGATTCGAACCCCCGACCCTCTGGTCCCAAACCAGATGCGCTACCAAGCTGCGCTATTCACCGAACTGTATTTGCTGATTTTCTCAAATCAGACAGGACACTTCAACTAAGAAGTCACCTTAATTAATGGGGTGGCTAACGAGATTCGAACTCGCGACCACCGGAATCACAATCCAGGGCTCTACCAACTGAGCTATAGCCACCATCAATTTTTGCTGTTTACCGCTCTATTAGAGCCATAAACTAAATAGTGGTCGGTGAAGAGGGATTCGAACCCCCGACCCTCTGGTCCCAAACCAGATGCGCTACCAAGCTGCGCTATTCACCGACGATGTTTTATCTTGATTGAATCAAGATTGGGAGCAATGCTACCGCATTCAATCTAAAAAAGAAAGAATGGGGTGGCTAACGAGACTTGAACTCGCGACAACCGGAATCACAATCCGGGGCTCTACCAACTGAGCTATAGCCACCACTGATTTTTACCGATGTATCCTCCGAGGCAATGGTACGCCCGAAAGGATTCGAACCTTCGACCTTTGGCTCCGGAGGCCAACGCTCTATCCAACTGAGCTACGGGCGCATGCCCTATCGGCGGAGTGGAATAATACGGATATCACACTATGCCGTCTAGTACTTTTTTTACTTTTTTTATCGTTTGGTCTCTTTTTCGACAGTTATCTTCCGTTAAAGTGGATTTTTGATGTGATTCACGCCCTGTCATGGATAACTTGTTGTTTATTGCAACAAGTTATCGGGATATAATCACCCATTATTTACATTGATTTAACAGCTGCAACCAAGTTGTCTAATCATTCTATGCCATTCAGTGGAATTTAATGATTTCTCTGCTCGGCATTAATACTCTAACTATATAAATAGGTAAGTCACTTACCTCGGGAATGTGAAGTGGGTTTAATGGATATGTCTCGACAAATGATTAGCGTTTTGTTCGCTGCCTTAAC
>NZ_JAWOVM010000128.1:0-8398 GCF_033339895.1 Vibrio sp. 1751 | reverse complement strand
CGGGAGTAAAATTTATGAATAGCACATCTCACTGTTTTAAATTTCAGGGGTGTCGCACTTCGTACTTGAATCCAAGATATGTAACTAAATGTTATAGATGGCGCTAGTGCATTCACGGTAGAAGAGTGAAATCTATGCCAGACTAGAAGTTATCGCTCATTGGAACGAGCGTAATCAGTTTGCACAATCAAGGAGGATAGGCATGGAAGCATTTGTTGCGCTTTTTCGAGCGCTCCTCAATAGTGCTCGTGACTTATTACCCATCATCATTGTTATCACTTTTTTCCAATTAGTCGTTTTGCAAGAGCCGCTGCCCAACCTGGTCTCCATTCTTTTTGGCTTGTTGCTTGTCGTTTTAGGATTAACCTTTTTTATCTTTGGCCTAGAACTTGGTCTTTTTCCTATCGGAGAGAGTATGGCTCAAGCCTTTGCAAAAAAAGGCAGCGTGTTTTGGTTATTAGTCTTTGCGTTTTGTTTGGGGTTTGGCACCACGATAGCTGAACCTGCATTAACCGCGGTAGCGGAAGAAGCCTCAGAAGTTGCGGCAGAGGGCGGAATGATCGCTAACTCAGAGCAGTCCATGCAGGATTACGGAGAAGGACTTCGAGTAACAGTAGCTCTCTCTGTGGGGATAGCCATCGTTATCGGCGTTTTGCGTATCTTAAAAGGGTGGCCGATTCATTACATGATCATTGGTGGCTACGTCGGCGTTGTAATACTGACGTGGTTTGCACCTGAAGCCATTATTGGCGTCGCTTACGATTCAGGAGGTGTAACCACGTCCACCATAACAGTACCTTTGGTCACTGCACTGGGTGTCGGTTTAGCGTCTTCTATTAAAGGGCGTAACCCTATGGTGGATGGCTTTGGTTTAATCGCTTTTGCCTCGCTGTTACCGATGATGTTTGTGATGGTTTACGGAATGGTCGTAACATGATTTCAATTGATCATTTCCTAGACACTTTGTTATCGACCGTTCGAGACGTCGTTCCCATCGCCAGCATTATTTTTGGTTTTCAGTTAGCGGTGTTAAGGCGTCCTGTTAGCAACCTTAAGAAAGTTTTGCTTGGGTTCGTTTATGTGATTTTCGGGTTAGCTCTTTTTTTACTTGGATTAGAAATGGCGTTGTTTCCACTTGGGGAGACGATGGCTGTGCAATTAACGGCGCCGGAGTTTTTACAAGAGTTCAAAGTATCGGTAGGGAAAGCCTTAATGTGGGTCGACTATTATTGGGTTTACACCTTCGCCTTTTTTATAGGCTTTAGTACCACGATTGCAGAGCCTTCTTTAATCGCTGTAGCGATAAAAGCAAACCAAGTCTCTGGAGGCAGTATCAGTATTAACGGCTTGCGCGTAGCCGTTGCGTTTGGGGTGGCAATTGGTATTGCATTAGGGAGTTACCGGATTGTCGTGGGCGATCCCATTCATTATTACATCATCGCGGGTTACATCGTCGTTGTGATTCAAACGTTTTACGCTCCTAAGCTTATTGTTCCACTCGCCTACGATTCTGGAGGCGTAACAACTTCTACCGTCACTGTCCCACTTGTAACTGCATTAGGGTTAGGGCTTGCTTCGACCGTCCCTGGAAGAAACCCAATGATTGATGGCTTTGGCTTGATCGCGTTTGCCAGTCTATTTCCTATGATCTCTGTGATGGGCTATGCGCAAATAACCCAGTGGCTGAATAAAAACGTCTCGGAGGAAGAAGAAAATGCGCTTTAAATTGATACTTGCGTTTGTTGAAGACAGCAAAACAGACAAGGTGTTGGACGCTGCACGCGATGCTGGTGCGACCGGTGCAACAGTGATTAACAATGCTCGCGGGCAAGGTTTAAATCAAAAGCGAACGTTTTTTGGTTTAACGCTAGAAGTGCAAAAAGATGTGCTGCTGTTTGTGGTCGAGGAACATCTATCTCGACACATATTAGAGACCATTAATGAGGTTGGTGAATTTGACAGAGAGTCGGGACAGGGGATTGCTGTTCAGATCGATATTGAAGATGCAGTCGGTGTCGCGCATCAAGTCGAGACATTGACCAAAGTAGTCGAGGATGAATTATGAGTGATCAAACGATAATTAGAGTTCGAGATGTTATGGCGGCAACGTATGTAATGGTTGATGGACTGATGACCGTATACGAAGGCATAACGCTAGCGAAAAAATACCAAGTCAAAGCGCTGGTGGTGAAAAAGCGAGATGATAATGATGAATATGGCATCGTGTTGATGAATGATATCGCCAAAAAGGTGCTGGCGAATAATCGTTCTCCTCAGCGCACAAATATTTATGAAATCATGACCAAGCCCGCTTTGTGTGTCGAACCAGATATGAACGTAAAATATTGTGCACGTTTGTTTGAGCGATTTGGCATAAGCAGAGCGCCGGTCATTGAAAGTGGCGAGGTCATTGGGATGGTGAGTTATAACAATATTGTCATCAACGGTATGGTGCGAGAAGAAGTGTAATAGGTTGATATAAATGAAAAATCAACGAATTTTTTCTCAAGTCAGCGACTGTTACAAAGAACTAAAATATTTAATATATGTTAGGTTGCATATGTGTTAATTCACCATTATTCTTTGCGCCCTAAGCCTAATGTCGAGGAATCTGTATCATGCCTTTAGTCTCTTGCCCCGTGTGTGAGAAACAAATCTCAAAACGCGCTCATGCATGTCCAGGATGCGGAGAGCCCGATCCGCTGCACCATCTAGCCAAATCAAAATTTATGTCGATGGTGTTTTGGATACTGGTGTTGGTTGGAACAGCGTATGCAGCATGGTTCTATGTTTTGCCTATGGTCATTGAATCATTGCGCTATCAGTAGTATTCAAACCGTCGTAGGTTGAGCTGCTAAAAAAATGCCGTAGAATGACCTCATACTTTTTGAGGAGACAATGTCGTGAAACTATTTTTTGCCTCAGACCTGCATGGCTCTTTGCCAGCAACTAAAGAAACCATTGAGCTATTTCTGGCCTCTGGTGCGCACCACATGATTTTGCTAGGAGATACGCTAAACCATGGGCCGCGAAACCCTATTCCGGAAGGCTACAACCCTCCACAGGTAGCAGACTTATTGAACCAATACAGTGATCAAATTATTTCTGTACGTGGCAACTGTGATAGTGAAGTGGACCAAATGCTATTGAAGTTTCCAATGATGATGGATTACTCATGGGTGCTACTTGAATCTGGCAAGAGAATCTTTTTGACTCATGGTCACTTGTACAACTCTGAAAAACGGCCGCCACTGCGCGAAGGTGATATCATCGCCCACGGGCATACACATGTTCCCGTCGCAGAGATGCAAGATGGAGCCATTATATTCAACCCAGGCTCGATGACATTCCCACGTAATGGCTTACCGAGAAGCTTTGGTACTCTAGAAGACAATAAGCTAACGGTAAAAACGCCAGAAGGCGAAGTATTAGCACAAACCATGATTTAACGGTTTTACTAAGTAAAAAAATAGGGAGCGAATTGCTCCCTATTTTGTGTCTGAATGTCCTAAATCGCGTTCTGGGTCGATAATGTCTCTAACGCGCTGTTTTAGCACCTTGGCTTCAGGAAAGCCGCTGTCTTTTTTCCGTTCCCAAATTTGCTGGCCATTACAGAAAATTTCGAAGCGACCACCTGTGTCCGGGTGTAAGCTGATTGTTTCTATTTCTTCGCTAAAAGTATGCAGTAATTCTTGCGATAGCCAAGTTGAACGCAACATCCAGTTGCACTGGCGGCAGTAATAAATATCAATGATTGCTTTATCCATGAAACTTTCCTTTTAATCTTTTTAAACCAGCAACTTGATGCCCACCGCAAACGTGAGAATTTCGAATGCAACTTTAATCACTCTGTTACTGTATCGAGTCGCGGCCCATGCGCCTAAACTGCCGCCTAGAAAAGAGCTTAACAATAAAACAGGTAACCAAGCCCAGTGAATAGGCGCCCCTGCCTGTACGACGGCAATGCCTCCAATGCCATTCCAAAACAGGCCGACACAAATCATGGTGTAAGCAACGGCTTGTTTGTAGTCGTAACCAAACCAGCGCACCAAAAATAGTGTCACGAGCAAACCAGAACCTGCGGTAAGAGATCCGTTAATGATGCCGATAAACAGTAAGCCAATTCCACCAATAACCCAACCGATAGGATGACGGTTACGTATTACTTCAGCTTGGCCTAGCGATGTCTTAAATCGCGAGTAGATACCTAGCGCTAGGATCATCGTACCGAGCATCTTTTCCGCGATACCATCAGGGATCTGTACAATTAAGTTAGCCCCTAAAATCACGCCAATACTACCGGACAAGATAAGGTAGAGCGCGATTTTCCATTTAATAGTGCCTGATCTCAAATGCGTGCTTGCTGCGCCTAAGCCTAAAGCGACCGAAGCCACCTTATGTGTGCCTAGCGCAACGGAGAACGGTAAGCCGAGAAAGATGAGTAAAGGGAATTGAAGCAAGCCTGCTCCGCCACCGGAAAGTGAAGCCAGCGTGTTGGCGATTAGTGAACCGAAAAAGAGAGTAGTGGTATCTAGCCAATCCATAAGCAAACCAAAGGGGGCGTCTTGCCCCCTTATCATCCAATCAAAATTAGTTTTTAAACAGTACCGAAGAACCGTGGTTCAAGCTAGTGAGCAAGAGTGTTTTTTCGTTCACGACGTCAATACGACGACTTTGCTCCGCATCTAGCTTAAAAATTTGAGTAATCAAACGTAGCTGTGCTTCGGAAAAGTCTTTTGATTGAGAAGATGAAATATCTTTAAACTCCGAAGGCGAGACCAACAAATAGTTGTCACTTACTTCCCAGCGGCCTTTTTCCGAGATATTTATCGTTGATTCTGCGGTTGAACCTTGAGCGAATAGTTTTATATTTGCTACGCGAATATAGTCACCATTAGGGAGATATTTCACGTTTGATTCAACATTAACTCGGCGTAGTGGGCCGACAGTATCGTCAGGCAAGCTGTCTGTAATGACTGTCACCATGGTCGACTGCCATTCGTTTGCTGTGAGGAGCTGCTCCACTTTTAGGTCACTTCCCCAATACAACCAACTACTGAAAAGAACGGATACGGCCAAAACCGCAGATGCTAATTTAATCTTCATATTGGCCTCCTTTATTTGCAGATGTCTGTTGGATCGTTTTGACCTGCGAAAATACGCAGTGTTACGTTCTCGTAAGAGTGGTTACTGTCATGAATGTAGTTCAGAATCAGCTGGTTATTTTGTCCACCAGTGGCAATCACTTCCACTGGCAACGAGTCTTCTGCATGGTGCTTCACGTAGCGCTCAATGCATTGCTCTATTGAAGGCAACCAGTTGTTGATTTGAGGGTGATTTACAGGTGTCATCACCGGTACACTTTGATACTCACCAATCTGACGGAATTGGGATTCCGCAGGGTTCGTGAATAACAATACGCAAACAGGAAGCAGCAGAGACAAAAAGATAATGACACGCGGTAGCCAGTTAATCGTGTTAGATGCTGGCTTCGGCTGAGTTTTAGTCGGCTCTACTTGAGGCTCAAGATCAGCAGTAGTATCGGTCACTATCTCTGTTGGTGGTGTATCGCTCGCTTCTAACTCCACTGCTGGCGCTTCTTGTTCAGAAGCGGTTTCTTCAACGTCAGTGTTAGAGTCAGTAGAAAATGGGCTCAAGCGTTCCACTGAACAAATGAGTTGGTAGCCACGTTTAGGTACCGTTTTAACAAACTCTGGAGATTTTGTTGAATCCTTCAACATCTTACGCAGAGTAGAAATCGCTTGAGTCAGGCTTGAGTCATCCACCTCAAAACCTTGCTCACGCCAAACAAACTCGTGAAGCTCGTTACGGGTTAAAACTTCGTTTGGTCTCTCTGCCAACATCAGAAGTATACGGCTTTCGTTGCTTCCTAATCGTACAACGTCGTTGCCGTTTTGTTGGTCAGCGAGCGAATTACTATTTGGATCAAAGGTGAACCTTTGAGCAAGTAGAAATTTGGTGCCAATGTTAGTCATTTAGTTCTTCTTAGATGGATGATGTTGTAATTATGGTGATTTATGTCACAAAATTACCGGGGCGCTTGGAGTGCGCACGACATTTTAGATGCTTTTAGACGGGTAGGATAATTAAAATTTTCTAAAAAAACACCGTTTTTAGCAATATTGACCTTGAATTTACATTTGTCAGCCACATGTTAAATGACATCTCGGTAAGGTGATTTCAAGGGGAAAGTCACAAACTTGTCCCTATGAAAAAGCCAATTAGTTTAGATGTTATGGAGCACACATGAGCGAAACCGTATCTCAAAATAAAGAAACTCGTGGTTTTCAATCAGAAGTAAAACAACTACTGCATTTAATGATCCATTCTCTTTATTCAAATAAAGAGATCTTTTTGCGCGAGCTGATCTCTAACGCATCAGATGCATCAGACAAACTGCGCTTTCAGGCGTTATCTAACCCAGATCTATACGAAGGTAATGCAGACCTTTGCGTGAAACTGTCGTTTGATGAAAGCGCAAATACCTTAACCATTTCTGATAACGGTATCGGTATGAGCCGTGATGATGTGATTGAGCACTTAGGAACAATCGCAAAATCTGGAACAGCCGAGTTTTTCTCAAAGCTATCTGAAGAGCAGAGCAAAGACTCTCAGCTTATTGGTCAGTTTGGTGTTGGTTTCTACTCGGCATTTATCGTTGCTGACGCCGTTACCGTGCGCACTCGCGCTGCGGGTCTAGCCGCTGATGAAGCGGTACAATGGCACTCAGCGGGTGAAGGTGAGTACACCATCGAAAACATTACCAAAGAGTCACGTGGTACCGACATCATTCTTCATATGCGTGAAGAGGGTAAAGAGTTTTTGAATGAGTGGCGTCTACGTGACGTTATCAGTAAGTACTCTGATCACATCGGCATTCCTGTTTCAATCCAAACTGTCGTTCGTGATGACGAAGGCAAGGAAACAGATGAGAAAAAGTGGGAGCAAATCAACAAAGCCCAAGCACTGTGGACGCGTAACAAATCTGATATTTCAGAAGAAGAGTATCAAGAGTTCTACAAGCACGTATCACATGACTTTGCCGATCCATTGGTCTGGAGTCATAACCGTGTAGAAGGTAAAAACGACTACACGAGCTTACTATACATCCCATCGAAAGCACCTTGGGATATGATGAACCGCGACCACAAATCAGGCTTAAAACTTTACGTACAGCGCGTATTCATTATGGACGATGCAGAGCAATTTATGCCGTCATACTTACGCTTCGTACGTGGTTTAATAGACTCAAACGATTTACCGCTAAACGTATCGCGTGAGATTTTACAAGACAATAAAGTGACTCAGTCTCTACGTAATGCTTGTACTAAGCGCGTGCTAACGATGCTCGAGCGTATGGCCAAGAATGACGAAGAGAAATACCAATCATTCTGGAAAGAGTTTGGTCTTGTGATGAAAGAGGGCCCTGCGGAGGACTTTGCAAACAAAGAGAAAGTTGCAGGTTTATTGCGCTTTGCTTCAACTGAAGTGGACTCTTCTGAGCAAACTGTGGGCTTGGCGTCTTACGTTGAGCGCATGAAAGAAGGTCAAGATAAGATCTACTACTTGACGGCAGACAGCTATGCAGCTGCGAAAAACAGCCCTCACTTAGAACAGTTCAAAGCGAAAGGCATTGAAGTTATCTTGATGTACGACCGCATTGATGAGTGGCTGATGAACTACTTAACTGAGTTTGATGGTAAACAGTTCCAGTCAATCACTAAAGCTGGGCTTGATCTAAGTCAGTTTGAAGATGAAGCAGAAAAAGAGAAGCAAAAAGAAACCGAAGAAGAGTTTAAGTCGGTTGTAGAGCGCACGAAGTCTTACCTAGGCGATCGTGTGAAAGAAGTTCGTACCACCTTCAAACTCGCATCTACGCCTGCTGTTGTGGTAACGGACGATTACGAAATGGGTACTCAAATGGCGAAGCTTCTTGCGGCAGCTGGTCAAGCTGTGCCGGAAGTGAAATACATCTTTGAGCTAAACCCTGAGCACAAATTGGTTAAGCGTATGGCTGACGAAGCCGATGAAGAAGCGTTTGGTCGCTGGGTTGAAGTTCTGCTTGGTCAGGCAATGCTAGCGGAGCGAGGCTCTATTGAGGATCCAACAGAGTTCTTAGGAGCCGTTAATCAACTTTTGACTAAGGTGTAATAACCTCTGCAAATCAAAAAGCTCGCATTTCGCGAGCTTTTTGTTTGTTGTCGCAAAATTTTGCATCTCAAGTGCTGAGTTAATAATCAATAGGGCGTGAAAGAGGGTACTGTTAACATTCTTTAGTCTTAATACACTCTTTGCTCAGAGAACCTGTGATAGAATCTGCGACTTGAATGTGAGTAATAAGGCGTGTATTTTTGCTCGCCTATATACGTTATACCGA
>NZ_JAWOVM010000127.1:2812-8736 GCF_033339895.1 Vibrio sp. 1751 | reverse complement strand
CAGACTTTTTATCTGGGTTTAATGGCGTTACACTACGCGCCCTTTTTAACGGCAAGGTCGCGTGGTTGGACACGTCAGCAGTCACATGAAACTCTCTGAAAGCCCGATAACTCAACACAACTTCAACGGTCATACGTTTTTTCTTAAGCGTGATGACATGCTGCATTCTCACTTTTCTGGGAACAAAGCACGTAAGTTTATGACGTTAATGGAAGAGCAAAATTCCGACATCACCACGTTAATAAGCTTTGGCTCCGCTCAATCTAATGCCATGTACTCGCTAGCGGCTCTCGCCCAGATTAAAGGTTGGGCATTTGAGTTTTATGTTCATCACATTCCATCTTGGCTAAAAAGCTCCCCCATCGGAAACTATCGCGGCGCTCTCGATTTGGGTATGAAAATCACCGCCATGCAAGACATCGGTAGCGAACTCCACCCTATTGAATACGTCCACCAGGTACGAAGATTAGATGAGTCGACATTGCTTATTCCAGAGGGTGGACGTTCCCACCTCGCTGAAGCTGGCATCAAACAGTTAGCACGAGAAATTCTTGATTGGACGCGATTGAGAGGTAAAGAACAGTTTACCGTCGCCCTGCCATCAGGCACTGGCACGACCGCTTTATATCTTCATAAACATTTAAGCCCACACGGCATAGAAGTGCTAACTTGCCCTTGCGTAGGCGATGCAGATTACTTAACTGAGCAGTTCAACCAGCTCGGTGAAAACAGCCACCCAACCATTTTAAGCGTGCGCAACAAACACCATTTTGGCCGCTTGTACGAAGAAGATTACATCACATGGAAAGCACTCTTTGAACAAACCGACCTCGAATTTGACCTGTTATACGACCCGTATATGTGGCAATGCCTCACCCCTTGGTTGGAAGAGAACACAGATAGAACGGTGATTTACATTCACCAAGGCGGGTTACTTGGCAACGAGTCGATGTTGCCAAGATATCAACGAGAATTTGAATAGCGTGTTCAAATAAAGTTGTTGCTGATTACAGTGATTCCACTATTTGATGAGCGCCAGAATTTCTTTGAATTCAGGTACTCGGCAATCTTCGACCATTTCATACAAACACATTTCTAACCCAGTGAGCACCACACCGTTTGCGGTTAACTTCGCAAGAGCGAGCGCTTTATTGGCAGCGGTTCGGGAAGATACACAATCTGTGACTAATTCAACGCGATAACCGGACTGACGCAGAGAAACCGCGGTTTGATAGACGCAAATGTGGGATTCAATACCGCAAACCAACCAGGTATCAACTTTCGCGTTCTCCACCGCGACCTTAAACGTCGCCTCTTTGCAACCATCAAACGTGTACTTGGTAATAGGTAAATGCGTGCTTTCAAGCACTTCACGAATCGGCTCCGCGGTTGGGCCCAATTTTTCTGGATTCTGTTCTAGCCACCGAATAGGCAAATCTAGTGCTTTGGCGCCCTTTACCAGTTTCGTGATATTTTCAATCAGAGCGTCACTTTCATGCATTAATGTAGCGAGTTTGCCCTGAACATCCACCACAATCAGGCCCGTGTTTCCTTTCGATAACATTTCCATCTCCTATCTTGTGCGACCACAAACCATACTCAACAAGTTGAGCAATAGTTAATGTATCAGAATCCTTTCATGTTAGAGCACTAAAACCTAGAAAGATGACCTTCGCTCACACATTTGCTCTTAGTTAAGAGTGGTTTGAACTGACTATTTAAATTTCTCTCGAATTAGCTCAATCAAGGCTTTGACTTTATTGGGCAGAAATAAGGCCGAGGGATAAATCAGAGTAAGATGCTGCTTCGGATGCGCGAATTGAGGCAGCACCTCGACCAACAAACCATCTCGCAATGCAGGCTTGGAATGAATTTGTGGAATAAACGCGATGCCGTTTCCTGCTATCGCCATCGAGCGCAGCAAGTTGAGGTCGTCCGAGCGCAACGCCACATGCAGATCTGAATCGAGCAAATCAGCATTGTAACGATTAGTTAAAAGGCGATGCTGCTTAAGATCTTCCACCGTTTTTACTGGCGGATGCGATTCTAGATAGGCTTTTGACGCAACAAAGTGACTACGATAAGGCAAAAGACTGAACTGCACATAGCTGTCATCGGTGACTTTGACCACGCTCGGAAGAAGCTGCAAATCAAACGATTGACGCTTGAGATCGACACTCTCTTGATGGTTTTCAATCTCGACCGAAATATCCGGATACCGCGTTGTGTACTCGGTGATGATCGCGTTAAACGCGGCAGAGCTCATCAATGCGGAAGGAATGGCTAAACGCACCTTGCCCGTCAGCTCTTGTTGATATTCGTGCATGGCATTTAAACCTTGCTGAATATGGTCAATAGGCTGCCCCACCAACTCAAACAAGCGTTTCCCGTGCTCCGTCAACTCAATGCTGCGTGTTGTGCGAATCAAAAGCTGTACCCCGAGCGATTTCTCTAATTCTTGCAGGCGACGACTCACTTTTGATCGTTGTAGTTGATTCGCCTCTGCCGCTGCACTTATACCGCCGTGAACCACCGTCT
Source organism: Vibrio sp. 1751 (assembly GCF_033339895.1). Taxonomy (NCBI): domain Bacteria; kingdom Pseudomonadati; phylum Pseudomonadota; class Gammaproteobacteria; order Vibrionales; family Vibrionaceae; genus Vibrio; species Vibrio sp. 1751. The sequence continues at coordinate 6,198 of NZ_JAWOVM010000127.1, read as the reverse complement.
GAGTGAATAGGTAAATATCATCAAAACTAACGTTCATTGTCCTATTTTTAGGTCATTTATGTTCGTATTATCATTCTACTGAATTGTGAGTGACTTCTCTATAATCCGCTATCCAATATGTTTAACGGAACTTGTAATGACGGCTGACCAAAAATTCAAACACTGGATGCGAACTTTGATTGTCCTGTTCATCGTACTATTTTTGTACATTATCATTGCTGACCGCCACGCCCCCTTAACGACCGAAGGACGAGTGCAAGGATACGTTGTCCAAGTCGCGCCCGAGGTATCTGGTAAAGTGACCGACGTTCTCATCGAGAATAACCAGTCCGTTCAAAAAGGCGATGTGTTGTTTACGATTGATGATCGTAAATACAAGATAGCACTTGAACAGGCGGAGCTGTCTCTGCAATCCGCTTATGAAAAAGAAGCAACGCTGTATTCTCAACGCGAAGCCGCTCTTGCCAATATTGCCCGCGCACAAGCGACATTTGATAATGCACACCGCGAATACAACCGCTTACTGACGTTATCGAAGCAGAAAGTCATCTCTCAATCGACACTCGATAATGCCTTTGCCCAAAATCAGGTATCACGTGCAGCGCTTAAAGCGGAAAGACAAAACTTAAAAGTCATTGAGGCGCAATTAGGCGATCAAAAAGGTCAAAGCACCGCCGTTCGAATTGCCAAAAACGGCATCGAAAAGGCGCAACTTGATTTGGCAAATACCGCGGTACTCGCTCCCAGTGATGGTGTCGTGACCAACCTGCAACTAGAAGTTGGCACTATGGCAAACACCAACATGCCATTGCTGACATTTGTACCAACAGGATCACTCTGGGTAGCCGCTGATTTTCGTGAAAAATCCGTCGCGAACGTAGACAAGACTTTCCACGCCTTGGTCACATTTGATGCCAACCCAGGTTCGGTGTACGACTTTGATTTAGCTAGCCGCGATTACGGTGTAGCAGCCGCACAACAAACGCCTAATGGCGCACTGACCAAAGTGGAAGTGAACAACCGCTGGGTACGTGATGCGCAGCGTACACGAGTGAACCTAACCAGCAGCGAAGAGTTACCACCAGCACTGTTTGTCGGCTCTCGCGCTACCATTGTTTTGTACCCAGACAACAGCATTTTCTGGCAGTTGATGGCGCAAGCACAGATTCACCTCGTAAGCTGGTTCCACTTCATTTACTAGGCGGCGACAATGAAAACCTTACGAATTTGGTTCGGCTGCTCTTTAGGGCTCGCGCTAAGCATGATCTTCGGTTGGTCTTACGGATTTTTTGCCATCATGATGCCGCTGTTTATATTGGGCAGAATGGACCACTTTAATCTAGCGGCTTTATTGATCGTGTTTTTCTCTGCGGTGTGGACAACCATACAAGCCACATTTTTGCTGGAATACTTGCAGTTTCATCCAACATTAATGACCGTAGCCGTCGGAATCATGATGCTGTTCAAGTGCATTGCGATGATGAACCAGAAAACCTATTTGTTTGGTTACATGGGGCTGTTAGTGGGTTCAATTGTGTTGAATTTTGCCAGCTATAACTTCATGGATATTGAAGAGTTCAATGTCAACATGTGGGTGATGGCGTTCAGCAATATTTTTGTTTGCGCATTCGCGTATTGGTTGTTCCCTGAGCCAAAGTCCCCCACCGAGCACATTGAGATGTCGACCCCAGTGAAAAGCGATATTGACTACATCAGCCAAGTTGCCATGGGTTGGGTAGTGGCGATGGCGGCGTTTATCGTATTCCAAGTAGCGGACTTATATGACTCGTTATCCGCACAAGCTTCCATTTTGATCATCCTAACCCCAATGACTTTAGCAGGCTCGCTCGCCATGGCAAAAATTCGCATCATCGGCACCGCACTAGGCTGCATCGCAGGGATGGCTGTTCAGCTGATATTGGGCAGTTGGTATGGGCATGGGCTACTCTTTTGGCTCGCCTTTACCATTGCAATGGGGCCATTCTGCTTGTGGCTCACAAAGGGGCAAATTAAAGCGGCTATCGCGTTTTCTGCCATGTCTGCCCTATCGGTTCCGCTGACGACTTCATTGGTGCCAGAACAAAAAGACGCGTTCTTTTCGATCTTGTACCGGTTCAGCTCGATTTTCGTTGCTGTTCTGCTCGCCGCGATGGTGATGTGGGTGGTGCATCACTGGATTCGTGTGATATTGCTAAAGCATCCTGAGATGAAGAACGTGGAGTTGAATTAAATCTGGCCGAGGCTGGAAACGGGAAATGTATGTCGCTCACTTTACTGTGAGCGGCATTTTTATTTAAAACGGTCACCCTGAACATTGAGGAACGAGCGTGGTTCAGGATCTACTCACCGAGTGCTGTAAAGTTCTAAGGTTATCGCCATTTTCCAGTGAGTTGTTAGTAGATTCCTAGTCTCGTCTAGACTCGCTGGAATGACCCTACCTTAGAGCTGCTCTAATACCTGAGGGATGGCGAGCAATGTATCTTCCAACATCCGTCATCCTGAACAGCGAGGGACGAGCGTGATTCAGGATCTACCCACCGAGAGCTTTGAAGTGCGAAAGTTATCGCTATTTCCTAGCGAGCAGTAACCCGATTCCTAGTCTCACTTAAACTAGCTGGAATGACGTTATCTTGAAACTGCTCTAATAACTAGGGTTGTGGCGAGCAATATATCTTCCAACATCCGTCATCCTGAACAGCGAGGGACGAAGTGATTCAGAATCTACTAATCACGTGCTTTGAAGTGCGAAAGTTCTCGTCATTTACCAGCGAGCTGTTATCAGATTCCTAGTCTCGTTTAAACTCGCTGGAATGACGCTATCTTGAAACTGCTCTAATAACTAGGGTTGTGGCGAGCAATATATCTTCCAACATCCGTCATCCTGAACAGCGAGGGACGAGCGTGATTCAGGAGCTACCCACCGGGTGCTTTGAGGTTCGTAGACTATCGCTATTTCCCAGCGAGTTGTAATCAGATTCCTAGTCTCGTCTAGACTCGCTGGAATGACGCTATCTTGAAACTGCTCTAATACCTAGGGTTGTGGCGAGCAATGCATTTTCCAACATCCGTCATCCTGAACAGCGAGGGACGAGCGTGATTCAGGAGCTACCCACCGAGTGCTTTGAAGTGCGAAAGTTATCGTCATTTCCTAGCGAGCAGTAACCCGATTCCTAGTCTCACTTAAACTCGCTGGAATGACGTTATCTTGAAACTGCTCTAATATCTAGGGGTGTGGCGAGCAATATATCTTCCAACATCCGTCATCCTGAACAGCGAGGGACGAGCGTGGTTCAGGATCTACTCACCGACTGCTTTGAAGTGCGAAAGTTATCGTCATTTCCTAGCGAGCAGTAACCCGATTCCTAGTCTCACTTAAACTCGCTGGA
>NZ_JAWOVM010000127.1:0-2712 GCF_033339895.1 Vibrio sp. 1751 | reverse complement strand
ATGACGTTATCTTGAAACTGCTCTAATAACTAGGGTTGTGGCAAGCAATATACTTCCAACATCCGTCATCCTGAACAACGAGGGACGAGGTGATTCAGGAGCTACCCACCGAGTGCTTTGAAGTGCGAAAGTTATCGTCATTTCCTAGCGAGCTGTAATCAGATTCCTAGTCTCGTCTAGACTCGCTGGAATGACCCTATCTTGGAGCTGCTCAAATATCGGTTTTGTGGCGAGCGATGTATCTTCCAACATCCATCATCCTGAACAGCGAGGGACGAACGTGATTCAGGATCTACCCACCGAGTGCTTTGAAGTGCGAAAGTTATCGTCATTTCCTAGCGAGCAGTAATCAGATTCCTAGTCTCGTCTAGACTCGCTGGAATGACCCTCTCTTGGAGCAGATCCAATACCTAGGGTTGTGGCGAGCAATGTATCTTCCAACATCCGTCATCCTGAACAGCGAGGGACGAGCGTGATTCAGGATCTACCCACCGAGTGCTTTGAAGTGCGGAAGTTATCGCTATTTCCTAGCGAGCAGTAAACCGACTCCTAGTCTCATTTAAACTCGCTAGAATGACCCTAATTTTAGTTCATGGTGCGGAGCCTAAGTATTAATATCAACCCACCGCCTCTTTACGAATGATCTCCGCACCCGCACTTAACGCATTGAGCTTAGCGGTCGATACTTCACGAGACAAAGGCGCCATACCGCAGTTGGTACATGGGTAAAGCTTGTCGGCATCAACGTACTTCAACGCCTCTCGCAGTGTGTTCGCCACTTCTTCTGGTGTTTCAATTTCGTTGGTAGCAACGTCAATCGCACCAACCATCACTTTCTTACCACGAATCAACTCAAGTAACTCAATAGGCACTCGTGAGTTATGACACTCAAGCGAGATAATATCGATATTTGACTGCTGCAATTTAGGGAATACTTCTTCGTATTGTCGCCATTCAGTGCCTAGCGTTTGCTTCCAATCTGTGTTCGCTTTGATGCCGTAGCCATAGCAGATGTGCACTGCAGTTTCACATTTCAGCCCTTCAATCGCACGCTCTAAACACGCAATGCCCCACTCGTTCACATCATCGAAGAACACATTGAACGCAGGTTCATCGAATTGAATAATGTCGACACCCGCCGCTTCAAGCTCTTTCGCTTCTTGGTTGAGGATCTTCGCAAATTCCCAAGCCAGCTTTTCACGGCTACCGTAATGATCATCATGAAGCGTATCGATCATCGTCATAGGGCCTGGCAGTGCCCACTTGATAGGTTGCTTAGTTTGCTGACGCAAGAACTTGGCATCTTCAACAAACACGGGCTTTGTGCGGCTTACTGGGCCAACCACAGTCGGAACACTTGCTTCATAACGGTTGCGAATGGTCACCGTTTTACGGTTTTCAAAATCTACGCCGCTTAAATGCTCAATAAAGGTCGTCACAAAATGTTGCCGAGTTTGCTCTCCATCACTGACGATATCAACGCCTGCCAATTCTTGCTCTTGCAAAGCGACGCGTAGCGCATCGCGTTTGCCATCAATCAGTTCTTCACCTTGCAGTTTCCACGGTGACCAAAGTTTTTCTGGTTCGGCCAGCCAAGAAGGTTTCGGTAAGCTGCCAGCCGTTGAAGTCGGTAATAGTGTTTTCATCGTCATTCCTTTCTAGATTCTCGTTATCGATTACGCGTAGCTTGCAGACCATTGTTCAAGCACAGATTGATAGGGTTTGATGAAATGCTCCTCGGCAAATTTCCCTTGTTCAACTGCCAGTTGGCTGCGCTCTTCTCGGTCGTAAACGATTTGAGTTAGCGAGTGGTCTAGGTTTTTTAGGTTTGGCTGGTAGCAATTACCGGCAACCGCGTTGGCATTGTAAATCTCAGGTCGGTAAATCTTCTGGAATGTCTCCATCGTGCTAATCGTGCTGATAAGCTCTAGGTTTGAATAATCGTTCAACAAGTCACCGAAGAAGTAGAATGCCAATGGTGCAACAGTGTTTGGTGGCATGAAGTAGCGCACCTGTAAGCCCATCTTCTTGAAGTACTGCTCCGTCAACGAAGATTCGTTCGGCTGATATTCAAAGCCCAAAACAGGATGTTGATTTTCGGTGCGTCGGTATACCTTGTTGTCCGATACGCTCAGACAAATCACTGGCAGCTTTTTGAAATGCTGTTTATAAGACTCAGAATTAACGAAAGCTTTGAACAGTTTGCCATGCAAATCACCGAAGTTCGCTGGGATGCTGAACTGTGGCTGGTTTTTGTTGTGGTCCAACAGCAAAACGCTAAAGTCGTAATCACGCACGTATGAAGAGAAGTTGTTGCCCACAATGCCTTCGATGCGCTCGTTAGTGTTGTGATCAACAATGTTAGTTTTGAGCACTTCAATCGATGGGAATGCTTCTCCACTACCTTGGATATCCATATCAACAGAGATGATTTCAAGTTCAACTGAGTAGCGGTCACCTTGCGCGTTATCCCAATATGCCAACGCATTAAAACGATTGTCGATCATTCGGAGTGCATTGCGCAGATTCTCTCGGCGGTAGTTTCCGCGAGCCAGATTAGCAAAATTGGTAGTGATTCGCGTGTTGTCTGATGGTTGGTAATTCTCATCAAAGCGAATGCTTTTGATAGCAAATGTGAAATCGTTATTCATCGTGAGTTGGTATCCTATTTCCTTAGATAAAGCAGACTTTTCCTAACTCTGTGCATGGGGA
>NZ_JAWOVM010000126.1:0-8742 GCF_033339895.1 Vibrio sp. 1751 | reverse complement strand
AGCGCAATTGCTAGCTACCGTATGGAAAGCACTTTGCGTGGTGTAGATTTAAACCTACTGACTGTATTTGATGCTGTAATGCAAGAGCAAAATATTACTCGTGCAGCACATAACCTAGGCATGTCTCAACCGGCGGTAAGTAACGCCGTGGCACGCTTAAAAGTGATGTTTAACGACGAGCTATTCATGCGCCAAGGCCGTGGTATTCAGCCTACGCAACGAGCACGTCAACTGTTTGGTCCTATTCGCCAAGCACTGCAGCTGATTCGCAATGAACTTCCTAGCTCCGTATTCCAGCCAGAATCTTCGACTCGCTTATTCAAGCTTGCGATTTGCAGCCCTTGCGACATGCGTTTTGCTCCGAAGATCATGGCAAAAGTGAATCAACAAGCACCAAACGTTCAGCTTCACCTAGATGCAGAATTTGACCGTTTGTTGTCTGAGCGTATGCGCTACCAAGAAATTGATTTCGTGATCGACTACGCTCGTTTTGATGAGCAAGGTTTCTCAAGTACTGAAATCTTCAAAGATGAATTAGTGGTTATCGCATCAAAAACACACCCACGCATTCAAGGTGGTGTGACGGCTGAGCAACTGCTTAACGAAAAGCATGCGAAGTTATCGAAAGTGCATGGCCAACGTAGTTTCTCAGAGCAAGCGTACCGTGAACTGGATTGCCAAGCGGCGTATGAAGGTTCTAGTTTAAGCAACCTACTATACGTGGTGGGTCAATCTGAGCTTGTGACTATTGCACCACGTTGGATGGCGGAAAATGCGGTAAACAGCGATCAACTGCAAATTCTTGATTTCCCATTTGCGAACAAAGAAATCAGCGGCTTCTTAAGCTGGCATGAATCAAGCGAAAAAGATAAAGGCCACATTTGGCTGCGCGATCAACTGATGATCACTTGTGGTGAAGTCGTTGCCGCAAAATAAGATGACGTTTGGTCTTCTCGATTAGACCATATTGGTAATCATCAATTTTTACAATTCATTGGTCCCCGAGCGATTTTTGTCTCTCGGGGCTTTTTGTTTTCGTAATCAACAATCGAAACAGTAAGTTAAATAGAGTAATCATTCAGCAATTTGAGTTACGTTACGCGACGTATAAGTGATAGTTGTCTCTTATTAGTGATAAGTTTGATACTGGTCAGTTGCGTTTTAGCAAGCCGTGAGTACACTTGTTCGCTCAATTAGCTTACGCCTGTAAGCCAAAAGGTAAGTAAAAGAATGGCCAAGTTAGATTTTCATATCGTTAAACGTATTCGTGAACAAATTGCGAACGGTGGTACACGCGTTGCACTCAAGCATAAAGTGGGTGAGGAGTGGCAAGGTATTACGTGGACGCAATTTGGTCAGCAAGTTGATGCTTTATCACTTGCACTTTTGGCTCAGGGATTAGGAGTCCAAGATAAGATCGGCATTTTCTCGAACAACATGCCGCAATGGACGATCGCTGATATCGCAGCACTGCAATTACGCAGCGTGACAGTACCTATTTACCCAACCAATACTGCCGCTCAGTCGGCGTACATCATTAACAATGCAGACGTCAAAGTTCTGTTTGTTGGTGAACAGCCTCAATTTGATGCAGCCGTGAGCATTTTCGACCAGTGCGAACAGTTAGAGCTCATTGTTACGATGTCTGATGATATAGAACTTGGCGATCATGATTTCGTTATCTCTTGGCAAGCATTTGTTGCCAAAGGCGACACTACATATCAAGTTGAATTGGATGCGCGTTTAGATCAGGCAAAAGAAGATGATCTACTCACGCTGATCTACACCTCGGGTACAACAGGGCAGCCAAAAGGCGTTATGTTGGACTACGCAAACATTGCGGCGCAATTGGAAGGGCACGATCAGCGCTTGAGCCTTTCTCAAAGTGACGTGTCATTATGTTTCCTTCCGTTGTCACACGTATTTGAGCGCGCTTGGACCTTTTATGTATTGTACAAAGGGGCGACCAACTGCTATTTGCAAGACACCATGCAAGTACGTGATGCACTGAGCCAGGTGCGACCTACCGTGATGTGTGCCGTACCGCGTTTCTATGAGAAGATCTTCTCTGCGATTCACGAGAAAGTGTCTCGCGCGCCGATTCACCGTAAGATCATGTTTACTTGGGCAGTCAACATGGGTGCAAAAATGGCCGCTTGTCATCAAGAAAAACGTCAGCCATCGCTCTTGCTGCGTAAGTCATACGCTTTGGCGGATAAGTTGGTTCTGAGCAAACTGCGTGCGCTACTTGGCGGGCAAATCAACTTTATGCCTTGTGGCGGTGCAAAGCTGGATGAAACCATCGGTCGATTCTTCCATGCGATTGGTATCAACGTTAAGTTGGGCTACGGCATGACTGAAACCACGGCGACAGTATCGTGTTGGGATGATAAATGTTTTAACCCCGACTCTATTGGTATGTCGATGCCTGGCGCACAGGTTAAGATCGGCGAAAACAACGAGATTCTGGTTCGTGGTCCAATGGTGATGCGTGGCTATTACAAAATGCCAGAAGAGACGGAAAAGACCTTTGATGAGCACGGTTTCCTAAAAACGGGCGACGCTGGTTACATTGATGAAAATGGCAACTTGTTCATCACCGACCGTATCAAAGAGTTGATGAAAACTTCAGGTGGTAAATACATCGCTCCACAAATGATTGAAGGTGCGATTGGTAAAGACCACTTCATCGAGCAAATCGCAGTCATTGCGGATACTCGTAAGTTTGTTTCTGCACTTATCGTGCCTTGTTATGACTCGCTAGAAGAATACGCGAAAGAGCTGAATATCAAATATCACGATCGCGTTGAGTTGATTAAGCACCACCAGGTGGTCGAAATGCTTGAGAAGCGTGTGAACGATCTTCAAAAAGAGTTGGCAAAGTTTGAACAAGTGAAGAAGTTTAAACTGTTACCAAGAGCTTTCTCTATGGATGATGGTGAGTTAACGCCAACTCAAAAACTTCGTCGTAAAGTCATCAATGACAAATACCAAGATGAAATTGAAGAAATGTATAAGGAAAAGTCGGATAAAAAGTAACTTAAGCTGACTTAGATTTTATATTGATGAAAAAATCCCCAGTGATGTGATCGCGCATTGCTGGGGATTTTTGTTTGTATTGATTTTTTCTGCTTTGCTCGTCAAATAACGCTATTTCGCACCCAATAGCTAAAAGCTTATGAAATAATGTTCTTTTTTTGAGCGTTGACTTTTTAGTTTGTACTGTGAAATAGGAGATGTGTGGCTGCTATTCCTACTAACATTCTAATTACTAGTATCTTGTTTAAAAAGTAGACCAATCTCTCATTAGACCCTTTGATAATAAAACGTTACATTTGTTGGGTAACCTTGCGGGATGTTATGACGAACGCAAGACATAGCCGAAAACGTGGAAGTATTTCGATTAGGCTACGAATAAGACCTAGACTATGTAAAACCAGACCAATCCGTTGACCTTACGGTGAGGAAACTGGCTAAGGAGAGCAATTATGACAGCAATGTTGTCAGGCGCAGAGATGGTGGTTCAATCTCTGATAGAAGAGCACGTAGAGCAGATCTTTGGCTACCCAGGTGGCTCTGTTTTGGATATCTACGATGCACTGCATGCCAAAACCGATCAAATCAAACACGTACTTGTAAGGCATGAGCAAGCCGCCACTCATATGGCAGATGGTTACGCTCGAGCTACCGGTAAACCGGGTGTCGTACTTGTGTGCTCGGGGCCGGGCGCGACCAATACCATTACGGGTATTGCAACAGCGTATATGGACTCTATCCCAATGATCGTTATCTCGGGTAACGTACCGAATAGCCTAATTGGTAATGATGCTTTCCAAGAATGTGACATCGTCGGTGTCTCCCGCCCAGTGGTCAAACACAGCTTTTTAGTAAAAAAAGCGGAAGATATTCCTGAAACAATCAAAAAAGCGTTTTATATCGCGACTACAGGTCGACCTGGTCCAGTTGTGATTGATTTGCCAAAAGATGTAATGAACCCGCAAATCAAACTGCCTTATCAATATCCAGAAACGCTTTCAATGCGCTCTTACAAGCCGACAACTTCGGGCCATAAAGGCCAGATTAAAAAAGCGCTAAAATCGCTATTAGAAGCGAAAAAACCAGTGCTTTATATCGGTGGTGGTGCGGTGATTTCTGGCGCCCATGAACATATTTTAGAGCTTTCCGACAAACTGAACCTACCCGTTGTGAGTACTTTGATGGGCTTGGGGGCATTCCCGGGTACACATAAAAACTCACTGGGCATGTTGGGTATGCACGGCACTTACGAAGCTAATATGGCAATGCATGAAGCGGATCTTATTTTTGGTATCGGTGTGCGTTTTGATGACCGTACAACCAACAACCTTGAAAAGTACTGCCCAAACGCAAAAGTGATGCATATTGATATCGATCCGTCATCGATCTCGAAAAACGTGAAAGTGGATTTGCCGATCGTAGGTTCTGCGGAAAAAGTGCTGACAACCATGCTCGGGCTGCTTGCAGAGCAAGGTAGTGGAAATGATCAAGATGCTATCACCGCATGGTGGGGTGACATTCAAGTATGGCGTGACCGCAACTGCTTGTCTTATGAAACGTCTCCAGAACGAATCAAGCCACAGCAAGTAATTGAAACGCTGCACAAGCTAACTAATGGCGACGCATATGTGGCGTCTGATGTGGGCCAGCATCAGATGTTTGCGGCGCTATACTACCCATTCAATAAGCCGCGCCGTTGGATAAACTCTGGTGGTCTTGGCACCATGGGATTTGGTCTTCCGGCTGGCATGGGCGTGAAGTTTGCCATGCCACAAGAAGAGGTCGTGGTTGTGACTGGTGACGGCAGTATTCAGATGAACATTCAAGAATTGTCGACAGCCATGCAATACGACATTCCAGTGAAGATCATCAACCTGAACAACCGATTCTTAGGCATGGTAAAACAGTGGCAAGACATTATTTATCAAGGTCGTCACTCTAATTCTTACATGAGTTCTGTTCCTGACTTTGCAGCGATTGCAGAAGCTTATGGTCACGTCGGTATTCGTATCGAAACGCCTGATCAGCTCGAAGAAGGGCTACAAAAAGCGTTGGATATGAAAGATCGTCTGGTGTTTGTGGACATCAACGTAGACGAAACCGAACACGTATACCCGATGCAAATCAAAGGTGAGGGTATGGATAAAATGTGGCTAAGCAAAACGGAGAGAACTTAATATGAGACACATTATTTCATTGCTATTGGAAAACCAACCGGGTGCGTTGTCTCGTGTTGTTGGTTTGTTCTCTCAACGTGGTTACAACATTGAATCTTTGACGGTATCACCGACTGATGATGAAACCCTGTCGCGAATGAACATTACCACGACATCTGATGAGATGCAGTTGGAACAAATTCAGAAGCAGTTACACAAATTGATCGATGTGCTGAAAGTACAAGAAGTCACCGAGTATGAGCACATTGAGCGTGAACTGATGATGGTGAAAGTGAAAGCCAGTGGTTTTGCGCGAGCAGAAGTGAAGCGGACGGCAGACATCTTTCGTGGCCAGATCGTGGATGTCACGGCTTCCCAATACACCGTACAACTTGCGGGTACGAGTGAAAAGCTAGATGCCTTCATTCAAGCGATATCCGAAGTGACCGAAGTTGTCGAAGTTGCTCGTAGTGGTGTCGTTGGCATTGCGCGAGGAGAGCGAGCCCTCAAACCTTAACTCTCTGATTGCATATAGAAAAGCCACTTAATCTAAGTGGCTTTTTTGTTTAGAAAATAACAATTAATGATATAATTGTCGTTTTAGTAAGCATGATAGGCATTAGACGTGTGAAAGTACCTAAGCGAGTCGGCACCTTATTGGCGACAGCACTATTTTTTAGTGCACTCACTGCCGCTTACTACTATCAGAAATATCTGACGTTGTTAGAAAACAATGTTGAGAACACCGCTCAAGAAGCGTTACATCAATTGGCCTATACTGGCCGTGAATACAGCAATATTCAGGATCAAATCGAAACGATCAGTGACCTACTTGGTCACAGCCAAAGTCTGTATGAATATCTGCGCCAACCTAACCGGGTGAACCGTTCCATCTTAGAAGACATGTGGATCTCGGTCGCAATCAATCAAAAGTTGTATAAGCAAATTCGCTTTCTTGATGTTTCTGGTCGAGAAAAAGTGAGGATTAATTATGAGATTGAAACAGGCGCTGCGTTGCCCGCGATCAAATTGCAAAATAAGTCAGAGCGAGATTACTTTCAATTCGCTAAGAACTTAGACGATGGCGAAATCGCTTCGTGGGGGATAGGTTTAGAACGAGAGTATGGCGAGTTAGTCTATCCCTATAGCCCGTCACTGCGTATTTTGATGCCTATTTCGCTTAACGGAAAGCGCGAAGGGTATCTTGTGCTTAATGTTGATATTGACTATTTATCCTCTCGACTCAACTATTCGTCAGTGCTTGATTTCCATATTGAGCTGATTAAAAGTGACGGATTTTACATTGATAGCCCTAAATCAGCTCGTTTATATGGCCATATAATTCCCGCTCGCTCTCAATTTAATTTTGGCCGGATGTACCCAAACATTTGGCGTAGTTTAAATTCAAAAGATTCGGGCTATGCTTACAATGGTTCGAATTTGGTCGCGTATCGCACCATCCAGTTTGTTTCTAGCGAACCTATTCATCTGGTTATTGATCTTACCAATGAGCAGTTATTATCCCGAGCTCAGAGGGATATTGATGACTTAATCCAAGAAGCGTTTTTTGTTTTAAGTTTGGTGCTCGGCTTCACTTTGCCGACGGCAGCCCTTGCTCTGCATTATCGGCGTCATAGTATGGAATCGAAGTTGGCTCGAGCTGCTCTTGATGGTATGACTGCGGTGATGATCTCGGATGCTTCACATAGAATCATCATGGTTAATCAAGAGTTTGAAAACATGATGGGTTACTCAACCAAGCATGCCCAAGGTTGGAGTGCACATCATTTAATTCTCTTACCTGAAGATCTCGAAGCAAACCTGAGTATCTGGAAAACACTGAAGAGTGAACACGTATGGGAAGGGGAGATTCGTTGTCGAACTAAGTTTAATCAAGTCTTTACTGCAATAATGCGTATTCAGGCGAATTTAACCAAATCAGGTAAAGTGAGTTATTACATTACGTCGCTGGTGGATATCTCTGGGCAAAAAGAGTTAGAAGAAAAATTACGAAACCTAAGCGAAAAAGATGGCTTGACGGGGTTGTGGAACCGCCGAAAATTTGAAGAGCAATTGGCGCAATATGCGGGGATTATTGAACGCTATCCTGATAGCCCTCCTGCTTGTTTGGCGTTGTTTGATATTGACCACTTTAAACGTATTAATGACGAGCTTGGCCACGACGAAGGAGACAAGGTGATTTGTAGTGTCGCAGAAACCCTCCTAGAAGAAGTCCGCAGCACAGACTTTGTATCTCGTGTCGGTGGTGAGGAATTTGCAGTGATTATGCCGCATACAACACTAGAAGAGGCTGAAATTGTATTGAACAGGCTACGTGTCGCGGTTCAAATGCGTAGTGATAGAGGCATTACTGTCAGTGCTGGGTATAGTGATTTAACCTCTGATCGTACAAGAACGTATAAATGTGCTGATATTGCTTTGTATGAGTCAAAAAGTGCAGGGCGTAACTGCGTATCGCTATGTCATAGTTATGATGATATTGCTTAGTGCTTTTACAAAAACGAAAAAACGGGGATAGACCCCCGCTTTTTAGTCTCAGCGTTATTCGCTAGCCAGTATGCGACATTGGTTGCCGATGGCGGCTTCGATACACTGTATTGACTGTCTCAAATAACGCTCTAGATAACCTAAAGCATCCTGACTCTTTTTGTCTAGCGATGCCTTCATCAGTATTTCTTGCTCATCGAGATTACAGTGCCCAGGGTTCCCTGTGCCTAAAATCTGCATCGCGAAGTATTGGTAGCGTTTAATTTGCGTGAGTAGATCGCAGAAAAACCCAAACATATTGACAGAGCCAGCACCTTCAAACAGCGCAGTAAGAAACTGATTTTGGCGCTCTTCCCATTCCCTCCAACAAAAGCTTTCGCCAGGTTTTACTCGGGATAACTTGTGATAAGCAGTTAGTACATCCAGTTCCCATTTTTCATCGCCAATCATAATTGCCTTACTGAGTAAGCATGCGGAGACCGTTTGCAGGCTTTCGTACAAGTCATGTAACTCATCTTTACATACAGGTGCAACCCAGCAGCCTTTTTGCGGCTCGAGTTTGACGTACTTGCTCCAAGATAATTGCACCAATGCTTCTCGAATGGGTGACGCTCCTACGTTGTACTTCTCTTTGAGTTCGGCAACCACGAGTTTTTGACCTGGTTTAAGCTCGCCATCGAGAATATCCTGACGGATCATTCTTAATACTTTGTCGGTAAGAGTGGGACTAGACACATACACCTCATAGAAACTTTAATCGTGACGATAAAATTAAACAGTACGAAATTCTGATAGAGGTGAATAATACAATTAGCCTATTATGAGAGCAAGAAAGCCATATAAAAAAGGAGGGCATAAGCCCTCCTTCTCAAGAAACTGAAGTGTTAAAAGTTCAGTCTTATAGTACGTGTACAGAAGCTGTGTTCGTAGTACCTGAAGCAACTAGAGCGCCAGAAACCATAACAACGATATCGCCTTTGTTACCTAGACCTGATTCTAGAGCAAGTTCTTTACCCGCTACGTAGAATGCGTCAGTGCTTTC
>NZ_JAWOVM010000125.1:0-8850 GCF_033339895.1 Vibrio sp. 1751 | reverse complement strand
GATTCCTATCAACCTACAGCCAGTAATGAATCACTGGTAGTAATTAGTGCTGATCTCTCATATGCTTAGAGGAACTCCTAGTGAGTTCCTTTTTTACACCAGAAACGGAGAAAGCCATGAAAGAAAGCCATTTTTTCGCCCACCTGGCTCGAATGAAGCTGATCCAACGCTGGCCTTTAATGCGGTCCGTCTCACCAGAAAACGTTTCAGAGCATAGCTTACAAGTTGCTTTTGTCGCTCATGCCCTTGCCCTAATTAAAAACAAAAAGTTCGGCGGCAACCTTAATCCAGAACGCATCGCTATTCTTGCCATGTACCATGACTCCAGCGAAGTATTAACGGGTGATCTTCCAACTCCAGTGAAGTATTACAATCCTGAAATTGCCAAAGAATATAAGAAGATAGAATCGGCAGCGGAACAAAAATTACTCTCCATGTTACCGGAAGAGTTCCAAGATGATTTTGCCCCCTATCTTCTTTCTCACTCTGCACACGAAGAGGACGCAAAAATCGTTAAGCAAGCCGATTCCATCTGTGCCTATTTAAAATGTCTTGAAGAACTAAGCGCCGGCAACCATGAGTTCGCTCTGGCAAAAAAACGCTTAGACGTCACTTTGCAAGAACGCAAAACGCCTGAAATGGATTACTTTCTCAATACCTTTGCCCCAAGTTTCGAATTATCGTTAGATGAAATCAGTTAGCTTACGGAGATAATCGTGTCGTTTGAATTACACCCGCAATGGCAAGAGCGCCATGATGATGAGCATAAAATCCGTCGAGACGACCATCGGAGCCCGTACCAACGAGACCGAGCGCGCATTCTTCACTCGGCTGCATTTCGACGCCTACAAGCAAAAACCCAAGTACACGGCAATAGCTTGGAAGACTTTCACCGCAGTCGGTTAACACACTCCTTAGAAGCGTCGCAACTAGGGACCGGTATCGTCGCCCAGTTAAAGAAAAAACAGCCAGAGTTCCGTGATCTATTACCATCAGACAGCTTAATTGATTCATTATGTTTGGCTCACGACATCGGGCATCCTCCATACGGTCATGGGGGAGAAGTCGCTCTAAACTACGTAATGCGCGAACATGGCGGCTTCGAGGGGAACGCCCAAACCTTTCGTATCGTCACTAAGTTAGAGCCTTATACTGAGCATTTCGGAATGAATTTATCACGCCGCACACTGCTTGGTTTGATTAAGTACCCTGCCCTCATTAGTCAAACACGCTCCGTCAAGTTGCCTCAACCAGCCGAGCATCAACGTAAACTAAAAGCAAAAGATTGGAGCCCAGCTAAAGGCATTTATGATTGTGATAAAGACTTATTTGATTGGGTAATTGCACCGCTTTCTGACAACGACAAGGCATTGCTTAGTCTGATGCGTTCAACGCCAGAATCGGAGTTTGAGCACAGTAAAACGCGTTTTAAATCACTCGATTGCTCAATCATGGAGCTAGCAGATGATATCGCCTACGGTGTTCATGATTTAGAAGATGCAATCGTACTTGGTATGGTGACACGTCAGCAATGGCAAGAAGGCGCAGCAAGTCAATTAGCGGACTGTGGCGACCCGTGGTTTGAAGCTCATATCGATTCCATCGGACAGATGCTATTTAGCGGTAAGCACCATGAGCGGAAAGATGCCATCGGTGGTATGGTTAACGCGCTACTGACCAGCATTTCAATCAAAACGGTGGGTGAGCCGTTTAATAACCCGTTACTGTCTTGGAATGCGTGTTTAGAACCACAGATGGCACGTGCACTTGACGTACTCAAGCACTTTGTCAGCACCTTCGTTATCCAAGTCCCGCAGGTCCAGATCGTTGAGTATAAGGGTCAGCAAATTATTATGGATATTTTTGAAGCGTTAACAGCAGACCCAGAGCGATTACTACCCGTTCATACAAAAGATCTGTGGTGTCAGGCGAAGAGCGAGAGCAATAAAATGAGGGTCATCGCCGATTATATTTCTGCAATGACCGATGGTCACGCGCAAAAGCTACACCGCCAACTTTTCTCTTCCATCGTTCTTTAGTAACACTCAACCTTTCAAGTAATTCTTTTCAAAAACGCCCGGAGGCATCTGGGCGATTTGGAATTCGATCATCTTTTCAAAGGCATGCATAAGCGGTGTAAAGTCGCGCTCGGGTTCAAGCAAGCGAAGCGAATGATAACCAGCCTCGACTGTCGATAAGCTATTCTCAGAGGGCGCCTTACGAATGGTGTAGTGCCCTTGTAGTTGCTTAGGCAACTGCACGGTTGGGAATGAATGTAAGTTGCTTGAGAGTTGCCACATTTTGTACGCTTTTTTCCACGTACCATCGAGCAAAATCAAACGTATTTTCTTAGATACACTATGACTCGCTTGAGTGATTTCAGAAATGCATCGTGACTCTTCTGATGGGTAAAGAACAAAATGTTGATATGACTCATCCGCTAATAAGTGATTTAAGACATCATCACAAGAAAAGTCCTCTCCTATCAAACAAATACAGTTATCTAAACTCAAATTGAGAATCCGTGCCGTACCAAGCGGACGATGTTCTTCACTCGTGTGCTGAAGAATGATAAGTTCTACCTCGCTTGCCAGCGGTACAATCCATTGGCAAATACACGCTTTTTGCGATTTTCCACAACGAGAACAATAACGAGACATAGAGTGAACCTTTATACCTTGCTGAGTATTATCAGCGTGATCTGTTTGATACTTCAATTTGAACCAATGGCAAACCTAACCGAGTGGCACAGCTACAATATACGCCATGGTGAATGGTGGCGAATCGTAACAGGAAATCTCACACATACCAACTTTGCGCACTTAGGAATGAACCTCGCCGGATTGTGGATCATTACTTTTATTTTTCGCCCAAGCACTCGTAACTTCCTTATCGTTTTTTCAATCTTATGTGCATGTGTTGGTGCGCTGAATTTGTTTACCAACATGTCGGTATACGTGGGTTTATCCGGCGTATTACACGGATTGTTTGGATTTTGGGCGCTCAGAGAAGTCTTTGAAAACAGAAGAAGCAGTGTGTTGTTAGTCGGAGGGCTAATCGCCAAAGTAGCATGGGAGCAGGTCTATGGCCCATCAAGCAGTACTGCTGAACTTATCGGTGCAAACGTTGCTATTGATGCTCATATGTTTGGCGCACTCGGTGGGTTAGTGATGGCTTTACTGGAAAAAGGCCTTCGCCGTCGTTTATTCGGATAAAAAATCCCGAACCACGAAAGAGGGGCTGGTTCGGGAAAGCAGTAATAGGGAAGCAGATATTGTTCTGAATTCAGACTCAATATCTGCAATACATCAAGCTACAGTAAAATGCGGTCTTCGTTTTTCTTAACTGTCGCTTCACCAATGCCTTTTACGCTCTTCAAATCTGCTGCCGTTTTAAAAGGGCCATGTTCCTCGCGGTAGTCCACTATACTCTGCGCTTTCTTCTCACCTATACCTTTCAACATGGTCGCAATTTCTTCAGCAGTGGCCGTGTTGATATTTACAGTAATTTCAATTCCTTCATATTTGTCAGTGGCTGAATCCGCAGCCATGCTAAAAGGTGCAAAAACAAATAAGCACAATGTCAAAATCCATTTCATATTGAACATACAATCTCCAAAATAGTAGGCTAAAAACAGTCGTCGAGAGCGAGTCACTATCAAGTTTGCAATGGAAAGCAATATGGTTATGCATTTAACAAACTGAGATGACCCGGAATTCACAACGGCCGCTATCACTTAAACGCGCACTAATTTAAGTAATGCCTATTGATGATTGAAGTTCATAAAGACAAAAATAAAACGGACCGCTTATGCGGTCCGTTTTATTCAACATACAAATTACACTAATTGTGCTTAGTTGCTCACAACAAAGTACTCAATGTCAGTATTTGCACGCAGTACGGCTAGTACAGATGATAAATCTTGCTGAGAAGATGCACGCTGCATTTGCATCGCAACTTGATCTTCTAACTCACTATCTAGCTCTGCGTTTACAGCATCAAGCTCGATGATAATGATGTTACCTTCAAGATCTTTAGACTGACCGTATACTGGTTTACCATCGACTGGTTTTGCCATCGCGAATACCGTTGTTGCTAACGGAGAACGACGATCTACTGTCTCTTGTTCACCAAAGGCAAGATTGTTTTCAGCAAGCACGTTCGTCTTACCTTCTTTCAATGCCGCAACGACTTGTGTTCCAAGTTCCATCGCTTCTTGCTCACCTTTAACACGAGATAGCTCTGCAACAACCTGATCTTTCACTTCTTCTAGTGGAAGAACTGTCTCGTCACGCGCATCTTCAACACGAACAACGATAATATGCTCAGGCGCAACTTCGATAGCTTCAGAGTTTAGGCCATCTTCTTTAACTTCAGGACTTAGGATAGCTTGCATTACCGCAGGGCTACGAAGCACTTCAGGTGCATCAACCTGAGAAATAAAGTCCGTTGTCTTCACTTCTTGGTTAACCGCTTGAGAAGCATCATACAATGAGTCTGGGTATTCAAACGCTACGCGCTCAAGCTCATTTTGCAACTCGTAGAATTGATCGATCGCTTGTTGGTCGACCATCTCTTGTTTGATTTCAGCAGCGACTTCTTCAAATGGCTTCGCCACAGAATCTTTTAGCTCTTCAAGCTTGATAATGTGATAGCCAAAGTCCGACTTTACTAGACCCGACGTATCGCCAGGATTCTTCAGTGCGAATGCCGCTTCTTCAAAAGCAGGGTCCATCACATCACGCTCAATCCAACCTAGGTCACCACCGTTTTCAGCGCTGCCAAAATCGTCAGATTTCTCTTGAGCAAGCGTCGCAAAATCTGCACCCGCGTTTAGCTCATCTAGGATAGCTTGCGCTTTTGCTTCATCGTCCCCTTCTACAAGAATGTGAGCGACACGTCGTTGCTCTTCTGAAGAGTATTTGTTTAAGTGCTCGTCGTAGTACTTTTTCACCTCAGCATCAGAAACATTAACTTGTTCCTTTAGCGCTTCAGCTGACAGTTCGATGTAAGAGACTTTAACCTGCTCTGGGCGTGTAAAGTTGTCTGGGTTTGCTTTGTAGTACTCTTGAATTTCTTCGTCGGTCAATTCAATATTTTTCGCAAACTCCGCTAAGTCGATCTGAATCGTGCGAATATCACGAGTTTGAGTGAACAGCTTGCCTTCTGCTTGTACTTCACCCGGCAGAATAAATTCACTGTTTTGTAGCGCATTCAGCAGTTGCTCACGAACCAATTCACGACGCATGTACTCAGCAAAAGAGTCTGGCGAAAAGCCTGCACGACGCAAAGAAGCTTGATAGATCTCTTGATCAAACTGACCATTAGATTGGAACTGAGGCATGTCTAGAATCATGCTACGCACTTGAGTGTCGCTGATTCGCAGACCCAAAGCTTCAGCTTGTTGGTCAAGCAACACGTCATTGATCATTCGATCTAAAACGGATTTGCGGAAAGATTCAACATATGCAGGGTCAGCCAGCATTTGAGAGAAGTAGTCACCCAACTGAGCTTGCATACGGTTACGCTCATTTTGGTATGCCATCTCGAACTCACCACGAGGAATCTCAGTGTTACCGACTTTCGCTGCAGAGTTGTTGCTACCACCAACGATGTAGCTACCTACACCTGCAAATACGAAAGACAGGATGATAAGTCCAAGGATAATTTTGACCGCGATGCTATTCACGCCTTCGCGTAGTCGATCCATCATAATTTAACTGCTCTCCACAATTGAAGCCTACTGCTTCTATCTAATAGAAATAATGGCGCAATAATATCAGAAAAAGAAATGCGCATCAGTATGATGCGCATAATTTAAGAAAGTTCGGCTCGAAGTTTGTAAATTTTTGTTCGAAACTTATTGTTTGAGCAAAAGTTAAGCAAATGGCCGGTTACAGAAATAACGCCGTGATTAGTTACAAGCGTCTTTCAGTGCTTTACCAGCTTTGAAAGCTGGTACTTTTGCTTCTGCGATTTGGATTTCTTCACCAGTTTTTGGGTTACGACCAGTACGTGCAGCACGAGTACGAACGCTGAATGTACCAAAGCCAACTAGAGCGACTTGATCACCAGATTGAAGAGTTCCGCTTACTGCTTCGATGAATGCATCTAGAGCACGACCCGCTGACGCTTTAGAAATATCTGCATTTTCTGCGATTTGTTCTACTAACTGAGTTTTATTCACTGTAATTTCCCCTTTGTGTCATCTGTGATTATTTTTGTGATGACTTTCGTTCCATTGTTAAGAAAATATGCTCCACCCCTTATTCATCAAGGGCTGGCAGCTATCGAAACTAACTTAGCGCCCAAAAAAAACGCTGACAAGCCTTTTTGGGCTTATCAGCGTAAACTTTTACTTATTTTTGCTACACATCACTATTTTTGAGACTCAAACTCAACGCCCGTCGGGTCTCGCTCTAGTGCGACTTTCAGTACTTCATCAATCCACTGTACAGGGATAACTTCCAGATCCGCGATAACATTATCAGGAATCTCTTCCAAATCACGCTCGTTATCTTTTGGAATTAGCACTGTCTTAATGCCACCACGGTGTGCCGCAAGTAACTTCTCTTTTAGGCCGCCGATAGGTAGAACCTCACCACGCAGTGTGATTTCACCCGTCATCGCTACTTCTGCTTTCACAGGGTTGCCTGTTAGAGAAGAAACCAATGCTGTACACATTGCTGTACCCGCACTTGGGCCATCTTTTGGTGTCGCGCCTTCCGGGACGTGTACGTGAATATCTTTCTTCTCGTAGAAGTCAGTATTGATACCTAGCTTTTCTGCACGAGAGCGAACCACTGTCATTGCTGCTTGGATAGACTCTTGCATCACATCACCAAGAGAACCCGTTTGTGTCAGCTTACCTTTACCTGGCATTGATTGAGTTTCAATCGTTAATAGATCGCCACCCACTTCGGTCCAAGCTAGGCCAGTTACTTGACCAATTCGGTTACTTTCATCCGCTTTACCGTAATCGAAACGTTGAACACCTAAGTACTCTTTTAGGTTGTCCATCGTTACCGTTACTGACTTGATGTCCTTATCCAGCAAGATGTTCTTCACCGCTTTACGGCAGATCTTAGAAATCTCACGCTCTAAGTTACGGACACCCGCTTCACGCGTGTAGTAACGAATGATGCCAATAATCGCAGAATCTTCAATGACGATCTCATCCGCTTTCAAGCCATTACGCTTCACTTGTTTATCAACAAGGTGACGTTTTGCAATGTTCAGCTTCTCGTCTTCGGTGTAACCAGATAAACGAATAACTTCCATACGGTCTAACAATGGACCCGGGATGTTCATCGAGTTCGATGTCGCAACAAACATAACGTCAGAGAGATCGTAATCCACTTCTAGGTAGTGATCGTTGAACGAGTTATTCTGTTCAGGATCAAGTACTTCTAGTAGAGCCGATGCCGGATCACCACGCATATCGGAAGACATTTTGTCGATTTCGTCCAATAAGAACAGCGGGTTCTTCACACCAACCTTCGACATCTTCTGGATCAATTTGCCTGGTAATGAGCCGATATAAGTACGACGGTGACCACGAATTTCCGCTTCATCACGCACACCACCCAACGCCATACGAACATACTTACGGCCTGTAGCTGAAGCAATTGAACGACCAAGAGACGTTTTACCTACACCAGGAGGACCAACAAGACAAAGGATAGGACCTTTTAGCTTGTTGATACGGTTTTGAACAGCCAGGTATTCAAGGATACGTTCTTTGACGCGTTCTAGACCGTAGTGATCTTCATTAAGAACCTCTTCTGCTTTCGCTAAGTTTTTCTTAACTTTTGAGCGCTTAGCCCAAGGAACGCTGACCATCCAATCGATGTAGCTACGAACCACTGTTGCTTCAGCAGACATTGGAGACATCATCTTAAGCTTTTGCAGCTCTTGCTCTGTCTTTTCACGTGCCTCTTGAGGCATTTTTGATTCGTCAATCTTCTTCTGTAGCGTTTCGAACTCGTCTGGTGCGTCTTCCATCTCACCAAGTTCTTTCTGAATCGCTTTCATTTGCTCATTCAGATAATACTCACGCTGAGATTTTTCCATTTGCTTTTTAACGCGACCACGAATTCGTTTTTCAACTTGCAGCAAGTCGATCTCTGATTCCATCTGGCCCATCAGGAATTCCAGACGCTCAGTGACGTCAACAATTTCAAGCACTTGCTGCTTATCCACCAACTTTAACGGCATATGAGCCGCAATGGTATCCGCTAAGCGTGCGGCTTCGTCGATACCATTAAGTGACGTTAGCACTTCTGGTGGAATCTTCTTGTTTAGCTTAATGAACCCTTCAAACTGATTAATCGCGCTGCGAACAATCACTTCTTGCTCACGCTCATCCAATTCTGGCGTAACAACAAATTCAGCTTCCGCTAGGAAAAAGTCACTCTCTTTAAAGTGATTGATTTTTGCTCGCTGCTGGCCTTCGACCAATACTTTTACTGTGCCATCCGGAAGCTTCAAGAGCTGGAGAATGGTGGCTACCGTACCTACGTCAAATAGGTCGTCAACCGTAGGCTCGTCAGTATCCGCTTGCTTTTGTGCCACAAGAAGAACTTGTTTGTTGGTTTCCATCGCCGTTTCTAGACAGCTAATCGATTTCTCACGACCAACAAACAATGGAATAACCATGTGTGGGTAGACCACTACGTCACGTAGAGGTAGTACCGGGATCTCGATACGCTCGGAACGTTCCAAGTTCATATAATTCTCTCTTCCGCTTTCACGTTTAACGTATTACTTAAGGCAGTATATGGGGGCTAATTGTTTGGATTCAATAAGAGAAATAAAAAAAGGAGGTAATTACTTACCTCCTTTTTCATT
>NZ_JAWOVM010000124.1:0-9042 GCF_033339895.1 Vibrio sp. 1751 | reverse complement strand
GAATGGCACTTCATTGGCCCGATTCAATCGAATAAATCGCGACTTGTTGCTGAACATTTCGATTGGGTTCACACCATCGATCGAACCAAGATTGCTCAACGCCTGAATGATCAGCGGCCAAGCGAACTTAAACCGCTACAAGTTCTGATTCAGGTTAACACCAGTGGTGAGGCATCTAAGTCTGGTGTCACTGAAGCGGAAGTATTCGAGCTGGCGGAGTTGATTTCTCGCCTACCCAACCTCACTTTAAGAGGGTTGATGTCGATTCCTGCCAACGTGTCTGACTACGAATCACAACTCCGTGAATTTCAGAAGTTGGCTACGTTGAAGCAAACACTCGAAGCACAGTTCCCAGAAATCGATACATTATCAATGGGAATGAGTGGTGATATGACCGCTGCAATCGAAGCTGGTAGTACAATGGTTCGTATTGGAACCGCTATTTTCGGCGCACGAGACTACAGCTAAATCAACAAAACGCTCACTCGCGACATAAGTTATGTCGTCAATCGTTAGAGCGTAAATGCGCAATCATCTTACTCGCCAATAGGAGCAGTAAGTAACAGCGGCGCCATTATACACCTGAGCGCACAACAAATTCTAAATA
The DNA here is from genome assembly GCF_033339895.1 of Vibrio sp. 1751. Classification (NCBI taxonomy): domain Bacteria; kingdom Pseudomonadati; phylum Pseudomonadota; class Gammaproteobacteria; order Vibrionales; family Vibrionaceae; genus Vibrio; species Vibrio sp. 1751. Next base: position 8,435 of record NZ_JAWOVM010000124.1, on the reverse strand, counting down.
TCATGATGGAAATCAGACAAATGGAACATAAAAAAATCGCCTTCATTGGTGCTGGCAACATGGTGAGAGCCATTGTTTCCGGCTTGGTTGCTAACGGATACCCAGCGCAAAACATTACCGCGACGGCTCCTTCAGAGGCTCGCCGCCTTCTGCTAGAACAAGATTTTGGCATCCGTACCACCAGCGATAACATCCAAGCTGCGACCGAGGCGGATGTGGTGGTATTGTCTGTAAAACCGCAAATGATGGCTGATGTCTGTAAACCACTGCAATCGATCGATTTCACTAATAAACTGGTGATTTCTATTGCCGCAGGCATCAACTGTTCACGATTGGATGATATGCTAGCCACCAAATTGAACTTGGTTCGTGTTATGCCAAATACGCCATCACAACTTGGGTTGGGTATGAGTGGGTTATTCGCACCAACTCATGTAACCGAGCACGACAAAGCTTTTGCCGCAGAGTTAATGGAAGCGGTCGGTAAAGTATGCTGGGTTGAGCAAGAGTCTGGCATCAATAATGTGATTGCCGCAGCGGGCAGTGCTCCAGCATACTTCTTCCTGTTTATGGAAGCGATGCAAGCAGAAGCGATTGCGCAAGGCTTTGATAAAGAGACCGCTCGACTATTGGTTCAGCAAGCTGCACTGGGCGCGGCCAGTATGGTGGTTAGCAACCCAGAAACTGAGCTATCAACCCTGCGTGAGAACGTAACATCGAAAGGTGGGACAACGGCAGAAGCACTGCGTACATTCAACGAACATCAACTTTCAGATATTGTCGCTAAAGCCATGCAAGCTGCTGTGGCTCGCGCGGAAGAAATGGAAAAACTGTTTTAATTATTTGGATGAACTCCGTTTAGTATCATCCATCACTTGTTAAGGGTACCTTATGAATTCAATGAGTTTTCTCATCTCAACCCTATTTGACCTGTACATCATGGTCGTAATTTTGCGAATTTGGTTGCAAGCTGCGCGCGCAGACTTCTACAACCCATTCTCGCAATTCATAGTAAAAGCGACTCAGCCGGTCATTGGTCCATTGCGCCGCGTTATCCCTTCCGTGGGGAATATTGACCTAGCAACCGTGTTGTTTGCCTACGTGTTGTGTGTGCTTAAATTTGTCGTGCTTATCCTAATAGCTTCGAACGGTTCCGTCTCTTTCAGCGCTGACTTCTTATTCTTGGGCTTATTATCATTAATCAAAGCCGCAGGTGGCCTATTGTTCTGGGTACTATTGATCCGTGCAATTTTGAGCTGGGTAAGCCAAGGCCGCAGCCCTATCGAGTACGTATTCCATCAACTGACCGAGCCAATGTGCGCTCCAATCCGTCGTATTCTTCCGGCTATTGGTGGTCTTGATTTAAGCGTACTGGTGTTATTTATCGGCTTGCAGTTCGCGAACTTCTTAATGGGCGATATCATTGGTCCAATTTGGTTCCAGCTATAATGTCAGCTGCAGTTTGGCAAGATGGTGAGGACATCATCCTGAAGCTCTATATTCAACCTAAAGCTAGCCGCGATAAAATCGTTGGCTTGCATGGTGAAGAGCTAAAAATCGCCATTACTGCTCCACCTGTCGATGGCAAAGCTAATGCACACCTAACTAAGTTCTTAGCCAAGCAGTTTAAAATCGCTAAGGGCTTGGTTCACATAGAAAAAGGTGAATTAGGACGGCACAAACAAATTCGGATAGAATCGCCTACCCAGATACCGACAGAAATTAAAGCCATCTTATGATGGCTTTTTATTTACGATTTTGTACCACACTTACTAATACCAACGACTGAGTACGCATTTTTTACCCCCCTGACCAAGGTAAAATTGCAGCTATGGTTGTTTTATAACAAGTGCTTTGAGGAAGTAACAATGAGCAAATGGATTACCGCATTACTGATTAGCCTGTTGTCGTTACCAAGCTTCGCCGATCAGTTTAAAAATATGAAAGATATCGAAGTACACTATGTCGCGTTTAACTCAACATTCCTAACACCCAAAGTCGCACGTAGCTACGATATCAAACGTAATGGATACCTCGCTGTGGTTAATATTAGCGTGTTAGATAGAGCTTCATTGGGTAAGCCAGCATTAGAAGCAAAAATTGCTGGACGCGCGAAGAACCTTATCGGCCAAACTCAGACCTTGACCTTTCGTGAAGTCAAAGAAGGCAATGCGATATACTATTTAGCCGAACTGCCAATTACCCACGAAGAAACTTTTACTTTCGATATTGACGTAAAAGCTGGAAACAAAGGCTCAGGTAAGCTTAAATTCACCCAGAAGTTTTATGTTGAAGAGTAATTGGGTTGTGATGTTCCAAAAGCTTTTGGATCTAAGCAGGCTAAAAACCACTTATTAGTTAAAGAATATCTAGAGGAGAACGATTTGTTCTCCTCTATCACTATTAAAAGAGATTCCCATGAAAAAAATTGTGCTAGCAACTGGTAACCAAGGCAAAGTTCGTGAAATGGCAGATTTATTGTCTGACTTCGGCTTTGAAGTATTAGCGCAAAGTGAATTCAATGTATCGGAAGTAGCTGAAACGGGTACAACTTTCATTGAAAACGCAATCATTAAAGCTCGCCATGCCGCACAAGAAACAGGGCTTCCTGCCATTGCAGACGACTCTGGATTAGAAGTCGATTTCTTAAAAGGCGCTCCGGGCATTTACTCTGCACGTTACGCAGGCGAGAGCGCATCTGATCAAGAGAATCTAGAAAAATTGCTAGCGGCAATGGAAGGCGTACCAGAAGCAGAGCGTACAGCACGTTTCCACTGTGTATTAGTCCTCATGCGTCACGAGAACGACCCAACGCCTATCGTCTGCCACGGTAAATGGGAAGGTCGCATTCTAACTGAAGCTCACGGTGAAAATGGTTTTGGCTACGACCCAATCTTCTTTGTTCCTGAAGACAACTGTGCGTCAGCCGAACTTGAACCTGCACGTAAAAAACAACTGTCTCACCGCGGTAAAGCGCTCAAGTCGTTGTTTGCTCAACTGTCTGAGCAAGTGTCTCAGTAATCACGAGCGAATTAGACCATGTTAACGCCCCCAGCACTCAGCTTGTATGTACACATCCCGTGGTGTGTGCAAAAGTGCCCGTATTGCGACTTTAACTCTCACGCGCTCAAAACCGAGATTCCAGAAGAAGAGTACATCAGTGCCCTTTTAGAAGATTTGGATACCGACATTGAGAAATACCGACTTAACGAAGCGCCACGTCCACTGCATTCAATCTTCATTGGTGGTGGTACGCCGAGTTTGATTTCGGCAGAAGGCATCGAGCGTCTACTTAAGGGCATTGAAGCGCGTATTCCGTTCAAGCCTGAAATCGAAATAACCATGGAAGCGAACCCAGGCACCATCGAAGCAGAGCGTTTTGTTGGCTACCGTAAAGCCGGGGTAACGCGTATCTCTATCGGCGTGCAAAGCTTTGAGCAACAAAAGCTTGAGCGTTTGGGGCGCATTCACGGCCAAGACGAAGCCGTCAATGCTGCTAAGCTGGCGCACCAAATCGGTTTGAACAGTTTTAACCTCGATCTCATGCACGGCTTACCTGATCAAAGCATCGAACAAGCCTTGGCAGATTTGGACAAAGCGATTGAGTTGGCACCGCCGCACTTGTCTTGGTATCAGCTGACCATCGAACCAAACACCATGTTCTACTACAAGCCACCAACGCTACCTGACGATGATGACTTGTGGGATATTTTCGAGCTCGGACACCAAAAACTTGCAGCCGCGGGTTATGTGCAATATGAAATCTCCGGTTACAGCAAGCCGGGCTATCAGTGTCAGCACAACCTCAACTACTGGCGCTTTGGTGATTACCTTGGTATCGGTTGTGGCTCTCATGGCAAACTCAGTTTTACCGACGGACGTATTATTCGAACGACAAAGGTAAAGCACCCGCGAGGCTATTTAGCGGCTTATCAAAATATGGTCAAACCTTATCTGCATACGGAACATGTCGTCGCGGATGAAGATCGTCCATTCGAGTTCTTTATGAACCGATTCCGCTTAATTGAAGCCTGTCCGAAGCAAGATTACGTGGACACCACGGGCTTACCGCTTAGTACGATTCAAGAAACCATCAACTGGGCGATAGAAATGGGCTACCTGAGTGAAACGCCTACCCACTGGCAAATTACTGAAAAAGGGAAGCTCTTCCTTAATGATTTGCTCGAAGCCTTTATGGCCGAAGAAAGCGAAGAGTAACGCAACCCCAAAACAAAAAAAGCCTCTCAATTGAGAGGCTTTTTATTTAGAAACAGTACCACCCTAAATAAGGTTGACACATTTCCAACATTAGAAAATTGAACGGCCAATTCGCTCTGAGAGCAGCTCAAGCGCCTTAGTACCAGCAAGCGAGTTACCTGAAGGATCAAGCTCTGGAGACCATACTGAAATGGTCATTTCACCAGGTACTACCGCAATAATGCCACCACCAACACCAGACTTACCAGGCATACCAACGCGATAAGCAAACTCGCCCGCGCCATCATACAAGCCACACGTTGCTAACAGTGCATTAAGTTGTTTGGTTTGCACAGGAGAAACTACAGGCTTACCCGTTTGTACCGATGTGCCCTTGTTTGCTAAATAGCTAAACGTTTTAGCCAAATCGACGCAACTCATCTTCAGCGCACAAGCGTGGAAGTAGTTTTGTAGTACTGGAATCACTTCATTTTCGAAGTTGCCAAACGAACGCATGAGATATGCAATCGCCGCATTACGATCACCATGCATCATTTCGGATGCCGCAACGACTTTGTCATACACAATATGGGTATCACCAGAAAGCTGACGCACAAATTCCAACAGGCGCTGACGAGGTGCAGATAAGCGAGTTTGTAACAAATCTGCCACTACTATCGCTCCAGCATTTATAAATGGATTACGAGGAATACCTTGCTCCATTTCTAGCTGAATTAGCGAATTAAATGCCTGCCCCGAAGGCTCTTTTCCCACTCGAGACCAAATTTCTTCTTGCTTGTACAAGCACATCGCTAACGTCAAGCTCAATGCTTTTGAAATAGATTGGATAGAGAAAGGTTCATCGGCATCACCCGCCTTAATAACCTCACCTTCGTTGGTGTATACCGCAATACCTAACTTGTTGCTGGGTACTTTTGCCAGAGCAGGAATGTAATCAGCCACTTTACCTTGGCCGATTAAAGGGCGTACTTCCGCCAAAATATCTGTCAAAATTTCCACTGTCGGTTTCATTCTCTACCTTCTATTTACAAGAGAACTCGTTGAGCTCAGAGGTAAAAAAAGCCAACGTGTCGTTGGCTTTTCCATAGGGTTCGTTCGACTCAAGTCGATTATGGTTTTACTGCCACAATAATATTGCGGTTGATAGATTGATCAACACGGTGAAGATAACCGATGTAAGGCTCTTCTGAAAGTACCTTCCAACCTTGCTCTTCAAATAATGCCGCGACATCTTTCCATTTCAATGTGAATTCATTGAAAGACAACACCACTGAACCTTGCTTTTTCAATACCACTTTCCATGCAGGCAGAGCCTCTTTTAAAAGCTCTAGTGGACTACGGTTCAGTTTGCTGTCCTTGGCATTTTTGCTGCCGTGCTGCACGCCATAAGGCAGATCAGACACCATCACATCAACTGAGTTCTTTTTCACGACTTGATCAGCGATACGAGTATCAGCCGAATACAGCTTCATAAACTGAAGATTGCCTTGGTTGTAATCTTCTTTATTTGCTGCAGCTTCAACCACGAAACCATCCGCCACTTTTTTACCACCCGCAGTGCGCTTTTCTTTGCTCACTTTGTGCTTAAAGCGGCCATTCTTCATGAACTTAACAATAAAGGTCTGGATCTCTTGCACCCACTTGGCGTTGATCTCAACCCCTACCACGTTCAAACCGTGGATCAAGCCTTCAAATAAGGTTGTACCTTTACCACACATTGGATCCATTAAGGTCAGTTGTTCACTTCCCGTATTGGACGCACTAATGCCGATATTCACCATCAAACGGGTAAACTGCTCGTTTGTTTTCCCGGTGTAGCGCAAAATCTGGCTCATACTTTCCGGGAAAGTGTTAAATACGGGCGCTTGAACTGGTCGAAGTAAACCATCTTCGCGCACTTCAAATAGCGCATAGTAAATCGAAGAGGCTGCGATTCTTCGCGCCTGCTCATCGGTTAGCGCTTCCTGACAAGAAAACACCAACGCAGCAGGTAAGCCAACGTCTTTACTACCAATTTCTGTCACATCCACGCCTTGTGAAGCTAAAATTGCTTTTAGCTCAGAACAGGCAATGGTCATTGCGCTATCAAAGTAAATTCGGTTATGACCCGGATTCGCTAATATCGCGTAATGGTACATCCCATGAACTCCTCTGGTTACGCAATACGCTTATATTTGATATCCCAAACACCGTGACCAAGACGGTGACCACGAGCTTCAAACTTCGTTAGCGGGCGATCGTCTGGACGAGGAACGAAATCACCATCTTTAGCAATGTTTTCGAAACCTGGCGCTTGGTTCATCACTTCAATCATGTGCTCTGCGTAGTTTTCCCAGTCGGTCGCCATGTGGAAAATACCTTCATTAGGGATAAGCTTCTCACGCACCATTTCCGCAAAACCTAATTGAACAATACGACGCTTGTGGTGACGCTTCTTATGCCAAGGGTCTGGGAAGAACAATTGCAGTGTCGATAAGCTGCCATTTGGGATCATGTGTTCGAATACTTCTACCGCATCGTGACACATTACACGCAGGTTAGTAATTCCCGCTTCGCGAGCATCGGCAAGACAAGCACCAACGCCTGGGCTATGAACTTCGATACCGATGAAGTTTTTCTCTGGCGCGTTCTTTGCCATTTCAACCAATGAAGCACCCATACCAAAACCGATCTCAAGCACTACTGGGTTATCGTTGCCAAACACTTCTTTCCAATCGAGAAGTTCAGCTTTGAAGTCAATACCCATCGTAGGCCAGCATTCATTCATCGCGCTCTCTTGACCTTTAGTCAAACGCCCTTCACGGCGTACAAAGCTGCGGATTTTGCGGATCAGCTTTCCGTCTTCGTTGTATTCGTTAGTGGTTACTTCACTCATTGATTTTGCCTGCACATTGATTAATCAAAGCGGGGATTATCCAAAGAATTTACTTAGGTGCAAGTATTTGTTGAGCTCTTGGTCTATGGCAACCCAAAAGCAACGACACACCTCTTTATATCCCTACTGTTTATCCGTTGTACTTCTTGTCCATTATGTGGTGCAATTTTGCACCTAACCAATAATAGAATACAGAGCAAGTCGTGACACCTTTCGCCAGTGCCATCCTAGAATGGTATGACGCATATGGAAGAAAAGATCTTCCGTGGCAACAAAATAAGACCGCATACAGTGTCTGGTTGTCTGAAATTATGCTTCAGCAAACTCAGGTCACTACGGTTATTCCGTATTACCAACGTTTCTTGGAGCGCTTTCCAACCGTGATCGATCTTGCCAATGCTGAGCAAGATGAAGTCCTACACCTTTGGACTGGCTTAGGGTATTACGCCCGAGCCCGTAACCTTCACAAAGCAGCACAAGAGGTCGCCTCCACATACAATGGTGAGTTTCCTCTTGATATAGAGAAAATGAACGCCCTACCGGGGATTGGTCGCTCTACCGCTGCCGCCATTTTATCGTCTGTGTATAAACAACCACACGCGATTCTTGATGGTAACGTGAAGCGCACCCTATCCCGCTGTTTCGCAGTTGCAGGATGGCCAGGACAAAAAAAGGTTGAAAACCAGCTGTGGGAAATTGCCGAAACGCATACCCCACAAACGGATGTAGATAAGTATAACCAGGCAATGATGGACATGGGCGCAATGGTCTGCACTCGCAGCAAACCCAAATGTAGCCTCTGCCCTGTTGCTGATCTGTGTGTGGCAAAGCAACAAGGTAATGTGCTCGACTACCCGGGCAAAAAACCGAAGAAAGATAAGCCAATCAAGCAAACTCGTTTCGTGATGCTTCACCACAACACCGAAAATGGTCATGAGGTGTGGTTGGAGCAAAGACCACAAACAGGCATTTGGGGTGGCTTATTCTGCTTCCCACAAACCGAACATGTGGATGCAGAAAGCGACATTGAATTGCTACTGGATCAACGCGGCATTCAAGCCAGCAATATCAAACAGAAGCAAACACTGATTACCTTTCGTCATACATTCAGCCATTACCACCTAGATATCACGCCAATTTTGATTGATTTATCAAAGCAACCGGACGTGATAATGGAAGGCAACAAAGGTCTTTGGTATAACTTATCTAAACCTGAAGAAGTCGGTTTAGCCGCGCCAGTAAAACTATTGCTGGAAACGCTACCCCACGAACTTCGTTAATTGAATACAAGGAGTCATTATGAGCCGCACTGTATTTTGTGCTCGACTAAAGAAAGAAGGCG
>NZ_JAWOVM010000123.1:0-9059 GCF_033339895.1 Vibrio sp. 1751 | reverse complement strand
CGTACGTCCTGATTACATGAACGGCTTCTGGGCTCTAGTAAACTGGGACTTCGTAGCTGAGAACCTAGCGAAGTAATATACTTCCCCCTAAGTTCAATTTAGTCTTATTCAAAAGCTCGCTATTTAGCGGGCTTTTTTGTTTCGCCTTCCCTAGCACCTTTAAATAATTCCCTCTTTTACTAAAGTTCTTCTTATCCACGCCGTTAAAAGAGCATCGAGCGAGGAACATCATGCAAATTCATACGTTAGACAAAGCTGCAATTATCAACGAACTTCAGTTCGGTAATGGTATTAACCATGCCGTACACGAAGGTCGTCGTGCAGATTTCTCGCTGATTCTGTCTATGTTCTCTAATGATGTTCGCGATGTGGTCCCAGTTGAAGAGGTCCAGGAAGTCATCACCAGTGACAGTATTCTTCGCCAACAATTGGGTTTATCGCAACCTCAAGCTCTTCGTTCTGATAGCAGCAGCTATGAACTCGCAGCTGAACAAGCGAAACAGTTTCACGATGCAGGATTGCCTTCCGCAAAGCTGAGCCATTACCTAAAACCAGATGCGCTGACTTACCTGCCTGAAGACACATTCAACCTACCAGAGGAGGTTTATCACAACCTATCTGGTCATGAGCGACGCAGATTGGGCGAACGCAACAAACAACTGATCCCAGATGCTGGGCTATATAATCAGCTAGTGACGGCTCAACGTCAGCATCAAATTCAAGCTAAAGCATAGAGATCCGCTTTTTATCCAATAGCTTGCAATACCTACACGTCAGAAATGTGACATCTTACAAATTACCGCACAATAGTCCTCACTCGAAAGCGTTAGTTTGAAGCCTTTCACACTGAACCCAACGAATTTCAACCATGCTATTAGCACAAACCACTGGTGTATTGTTTTTCACATATGGATACAGTGAAGGTGCTATGGATATCAAAGAATCAATTATTCTCGTCACGTCTGCAGGTTCGGTTATAGGAAGAACCTGTGCAAATCACTTTGCTCACCTTGGAGCAACGTTGATTCTTTGTGACCAAAATTCTAGCGCTTTGAGAGCGAGCTATGAGCAAATCAGCGCTTTCACTGACAAAGTGTATGCGATGAATGTGTGTAGTGATAACACAACGTCCATTAACTTATTGTTTGACCAGATAGAATCACAGCTACGTGCGACACCAGATGTGATTGTTAATTGCTGGACCAGCTCCCCTATGCCTGGCTTAATGGCGCCAGAACCAATGAGTACTTACATTGATCACTTGTCGTCTGCGGCACGCTTCCTTTATACCTACGGCCAAGTAGGAGCAGAGCGCTTTCGAGCCAGAAACAAGAAAGGCGTCATTGTTAACGTCATTTCTCATGACAACCATGAAGACTTTACGGGAGTTGAAAGCATGGCAGCGTTGGTGTCAGGTTTTACTCACAGCTGGGCAAAAGAACTCACACCATTCAACATTCGAGTGGGCGGCGTTATTCCCTCGGTAAATCATACAAAAGAAGAGCTCAACGAGAGGCACTGGGCTGAGATCCAAGACGAACTAGTCCGCAACACAGCATACATCGTCGCGAATGAATACTTCAGTGGCCGAGTAGTTGCGACCGAAGTGTAAGCATACACAGCAACTCTGTTTTCCCAAGCCAGATGTAACTCCTGCACCAAAATAAAAAAAGCCCCAGTCATTTGACTGGGGCTTTAACCTTTTCCCGATTAAGGTTTCGTGCTAGCGAAAACCTTGCTCACTCGATTTTTTAATTACGCGTCAGCTTTTTCTTTCTTTGCTTTAGGTGCTGCTTTTGCCGCTTCTTGGTCTGCTTTCTTCTTGATAACAGTTGTACCTTCGAAAGTTTCGCCTTCAACAAATGCTTTACCGTAGTAAGAAGCCATCAACACATCTTTAAGTTCGCTGATTAGAGGGTAACGTGGGTTCGCACCAGTACATTGGTCATCGAACGCTTCTACCGCTAGCTCATCCAGTTTCGCTACGAAATCTGATTCAGCAACACCTGCCGCTTGGATTGACATTGGGATGTCTAGGTTAACTTTTAGTTCATCCAACCATGCTAGTAGACGTTCAATCTTCTGAGCAGTGCGGTCACCTTCTTGGCTTAGGCCTAGGTGATCAGCAACTTCAGCGTAACGACGACGTGCTTGTGGACGGTCGTATTGAGAGAACGCAGTTTGCTTAGTTGGATTGTCGTTCGCGTTGTAACGTACCACGTTAGAGATAAGTAGTGCGTTAGCTAGGCCGTGTGGCAAGTGGAACTCAGCACCCAGTTTGTGAGCCATTGAGTGACAAACACCTAGGAATGCGTTCGCAAATGCAACACCAGCGATAGTAGCTGCGTTGTGTACTTTCTCACGAGCGATTGGGTCATTTGCACCGTTCGCATAGCTTGATGGTAGGTACTCTTTTAGCATCTTAAGTGCTTGAAGAGCTTGGCCATCTGAGTATTCGTTAGCAAGAACAGAAACGTAAGCTTCTAGAGCGTGAGTTACTGCATCGTAACCACCAAATGCTGTTAGAGACTTAGGCATGTTCATTACTAGGTTCGCATCAACGATTGCCATGTTTGGCGTGATTTCGTAGTCAGCTAGTGGGTATTTAGCACCAGTCTTGTCGTCAGTAACAACCGCGAATGGAGTAACTTCTGAACCAGTACCTGAAGTTGTAGTGATACATACAAGCTCAGCTTTTTTACCCATTTTAGGGAACTTGTAGATACGTTTACGGATGTCCATAAAGCGCATTGCTAGTTCTTCAAAGTGAGTTTCTGGGTGCTCGTACATTACCCACATGATTTTCGCTGCATCCATTGGTGAACCACCGCCTAGCGCTAGGATAACGTCAGGTTGGTAGCTAGCCATTTGAGCCGCACCTTTTTCTACTACAGACAGTGTTGGGTCAGCTTCAACATCGAAGAATGTTTGAACTTCCATGCCTTGAGCTTTTAGTAGGCTTACTACGTCATCTGCGTAACCGTTGTTGAATAGGAAACGGTCAGTTACTAGGAATGCACGTTTCTTACCTTCTAGGTCGCCCAGTGCGATTGGAAGGCTACCACGACGGAAGTAGATTGACTTAGGTAGTTTATGCCACAACATGTTTTCAGCTCGCTTCGCTACAGTTTTCTTGTTGATTAGGTGTTTAGGACCTACGTTCTCAGAGATAGAGTTACCACCCCAAGAACCACAACCTAGCGTTAGAGATGGCGCAACGTTGAAGTTGTACAAGTCACCGATACCACCGTGAGTAGTCGGGATGTTGATTAGGATACGAGCTGTCTTCATCTTGTCACCGAAGTAACGGATACGGTCAGCGTTAGTATCTTGGTTAGTGTAAAGACCAGATGTGTGGCCGATACCACCAATCTCAACCATAGTTACCGCTTGAGCAACCGCGTCTTCGAAGTTGTCAGCACGGAATAGACCTAGAGTTGGAGATAGTTTCTCGTGAGCGAATGCGTCATCGTGAGATACTTTGCCCAGACCTTCACCAACAAGAACTTTAGTGTCTGCTGGAACTTTAACGCCTGCCATTTCAGCGATTGCTGCTGCTGGCTGACCTACGATTTTCGCGTTTAGCGCACCATCGATAAGAAGCACTTTACGAACTTTATCAGCTTCTGCTTTGCTTAGGACATAAGCTTTGTGAGAAGCAAAGCGCTCTTTCACTTCGTCGTATACTTCATCAACTACGATTGCAGCTTGCTCAGAAGCACATACTACACCGTTGTCGAAAGTCTTAGACATAAGGATAGAAGCAACAGCACGTTTGATGTCTGCTGTTTCATCGATAACAACAGGAACGTTACCTGCACCTACACCGATTGCTGGCTTACCAGAAGAGTAAGCGGCTTTAACCATGCCTGGACCACCAGTTGCAAGGATAAGCGCGATGTCATCGTGTTTCATTAGAGCGTTTGAAAGCTCAACAGAAGGCTGGTCGATCCAACCGATGATGTCTTTTGGTGCGCCTGCTGCTACTGCTGCATCTAGAACGAGTTTAGCTGCATCGTTAGTTGAGTTTTTCGCACGTGGGTGTGGTGAGAAGATGATACCGTTACGTGTCTTCAAAGAGATTAGAGATTTGAAGATCGCTGTAGAAGTTGGGTTAGTCGTTGGTACGATACCGCAGATGATGCCTACAGGCTCAGCGATAGTCATAGTACCTAGATTGTCATCCTCTTCTAAGATGCCACACGTTTGTTCGTCTTTGTATTTGTTGTAGATAAACTCAGAAGCGAAGTGGTTCTTGATTACTTTATCTTCAACAATACCCATACCAGATTCTTCTACCGCTTGTTGAGCTAGCGGGATACGGGCCTGGTTAGCTGCAAGCGATGCTGCACGAAAGATTTTATCTACTTGCTCTTGAGAGTAAGTAGCGAACTCTTCTTGCGCTTTCTTAACGCGAGCAACCATTGCATCTAGTTCAGCCATATTAGTTACAGGCATAGGGAATCTCCTAAAATTAACAAATATTAAAAACTTTTTACTAAGGCTATTACTTATCGTTTTTACTGTTTATCAGTCACTTAGAAAACAAACGTCTTAGTAAATTGCTTTCAGGACTGAGTATAATATTTCAGAGTGTGAAAAAAATTGACTTGGATCAGTTCTCACCACCTAAATACTACCAAAGTGGTGCCTCATCACACCAAAATGACATAAATCACTGATAAACAAATAAATTAACTCTCATTTTTTATTGAGTAAAAAAGAAGCAAATGGACAAATAAATAAAAGAAACTACAACAACCTGTAAAAAAGTTTCATTTTTGACCAACAAAATTACATGTAGGCCCAATTCTTTGTGCTACTGAGAGTATATCGAACCGAATACATCTCTCTACAAACCACCTTGGTTTTTATCAAAAATGTGCGAATGTTAACGTTTATATAAAACAGTGCAATTTATCAGCAACTTTATACGTAACATTTCCTTTCCAGATTAGATACAGTTTATTAAAGAATTAGTTTTTCTCACTTAAATGGCAGGGAATGCGTTAGTTTTTTTCATTTCTTACAACCTAACTTTTGCCTTACATTACGCCCAAATTACCCCTTCTCCTTTTCACTAATGTGAACTTTGATGAGTACGCAACATGCAAACTTTTGAACTTGCTATCTTCTTGCAGTTTTTTCTCGGTTTGGTCGCCGCAGTAAACCCTGTTGGTATCATGCCTGTGTTTGTGTCACTAACCGGGCATATGACACCAGACGAAAAGCGCAATACGGCAACAACAGCAAATGTGGCTGTTGCGATCATCCTGATCATTTCGCTTTTTGCTGGTCAGTTACTGTTAGACATGTTCAGTATTTCTCTGGATTCGTTTCGTGTCGCTGGCGGGTTGCTATTACTTAGCATCGCATTCTCGATGATGAGCGGTAAACTGGGGGAAGATAAGCAGAACAAACAAGAGAAAACGGAATACGTCAGTCGTGAACAGATTGGTGTGGTCCCTCTTGCAATGCCTTTAATGGCAGGTCCTGGTGCAATCAGTTCGACTATTGTTTATGGTGCACGCTACCCAAGCATGTTCGATACCGTGGGCATTAGTATTACGATTGGTTTGTTCTGCCTTTGTTCATGGCTATTATTCCGTTCTGCCCCATTGATCGTACGATTTTTAGGTCAAACTGGAATCAACGTCATTACTCGTATCATGGGTTTGATATTGGGCGCGCTTGGCATAGAGTTCATTGCGAATGGCTTACGCAACTTATTTCCAGGATTAGCCTGAGTTTCTATAAAATTGTATGATAGAGCGATTCAACAATGGATCGCTTTGTCATGACGACTGACTCTCTTAAACATACTCTATATGTCACCATTTTTGGTACTCATACCAAAGCTGGTAAAACGTTCGATATTGCTCTCATTATCGCGATCATCAGTTCGTTAATCGTACTGGTGTTAGATTCGATACCCTCCGTTCGGGCCGAGTGGGAAAAAGAGCTGAAGTTTATTGAATACACATTTACTGGCCTATTCACGATTGAATACCTTCTAAGGCTTTATTGCTCTCCCAAACCTGCCGCCTACGCAAAGAGTTTTTATGGTGTCGTCGATTTACTTGCGATTTTGCCCACTTATTTAGCACTCTTCTTCCCATCCGCTTCGTTTATGGGTGTGATCAGGGCGCTGCGAGTGATGCGAATATTCCGCATACTCAAGTTAGTCCGATACCTCCAAGAGTCCAATATCCTCTTACGTTCACTGCTTATGGCGCGCAGAAAGATTTTTATCTTCTTTAGTTCCGTCGCCATTATGGTAACGATTTTCGGCTCGTTGATTTTTATCATTGAAGGACCTGAAAACGGATTTACTAGCATTCCTAAAAGTATTTATTGGGCGATCGTGACCATCACAACGGTTGGGTATGGTGACTTGGTCCCCCAAACAGACCTAGGTAAAGGGCTTGCATCACTCACCATGTTACTGGGTTATTCCATTTTGGCGGTACCTACAGGTATTTTCACTGCCGAACTGCACCAAGAGATGCAATCGCACAAAGTATTGGTGAAATGCCCAAACTGCTCCCACGCAGGGCACGACTCTGACGCAATTTACTGTAAACATTGTGGTAGTGAACTGGCCGATCCAGACAAAAGAGTCGTTCGAACGGAAGACGACGCATGAAAAAAGAGCTCCCTAAGGAGCTCTTTTATTTTGTCATCAAATAAAGGATTGATGTGATTATGCTTTCTCAGACAGAATAATTCGCAGAGTACGACGCAACGGCTCCGCAGCACCCCAAAGCAGTTGGTCACCAACAGTGAAAGCATTTAGGAAATCATCACCCATTGCCATCTTACGTAGACGACCCACTGGTACAGACATTGTGCCCGTAACTTTTGCCGGTGTTAGCTCTTGAGCAGTGATGTCACGGTCGTTAGGAATCACTTTCACCCAATCGTTATGAGTGGCGATGATTTCTTCGATTTCGTCCATTGGTACATTTTGTTTAAGCTTGATAGTAAGTGCTTGAGAGTGACAACGCATCGCGCCAATACGCACACAAGTACCGTCAATTGGAACAGGTGAACTTTGAGAACCCAAAATTTTATTCGCCTCAGCGCCCGCTTTCCACTCTTCTTTACTCTGACCATTATCGCGCTTCACATCGATCCATGGGATCAACGAACCAGCTAGTGGCACACCGAACTTATCGGTAGGGAAAGAGCCGCTGCGCATTGTATCCGCGACTTTCTTATCGATATCTAGGATAGAGCTTGATGGGTTTGCAAGTTCAGAGCTAACAGAGTCATTGATAACGCCCATTTGCGAGATCAATTCACGCATATTTTGCGCACCAGCACCAGATGCGGCTTGGTAAGTCATTGCGCTTGTCCACTCAACAAGGCCTTTCTCAAATAGACCACCTAGCCCCATTAGCATTAAACTAACCGTACAGTTACCACCGACAAATGTGTTCGTGCCACCGTGGATGCCTTGTTGGATTTGCTTTAAGTTCACTGGATCAAGTGTGATGATCGAATCTTCAGCCATACGTAGCGTAGAGGCCGCGTCAATCCAGTAGCCTTTCCAACCAGCCTGACGAAGTGCAGGGAAAACTTTTTCTGTGTAGCTACCACCTTGACAGGTGATTACCGCATCAAGCTGTTTTAAGCTTTCAATATCATACGCGTCTTGCAGTAAGCCTGCGTCTTTTCCTAAGTTAGGAGCAGGAATACCAACTTGAGAAGTACTGTAGAATACTGGTTCGATTAGGTCGAAGTCTTTCTCTTCAACCATACGCTGCATAAGGACTGAACCAACCATACCGCGCCAACCAACTAAACCAACTCTCATCGTATTAACTCTCCATGTATTAAAAAACCTACCCCATAGTTAATTTTTCACAGCAAAATCTCAACCCCTATTTTGTAAATAAGCGCGTTTTTTAACCTTTTCCTCTGAAAAACCGGGTTACACGAGATTTTTTAGTGTTTGGTTTGCGGTTTTAACCATTTTTCAAGTAGGGAAAGCACTTTAGCCCCCTAATTGGTCTTACCACTCAATGAGAAAATAACACATGAAGCACAATAATTTCACATTACACAACATTTAAAACCAAAAAAGTTAAAACAAACTAACAGTTAATTTCACAAGCAAACGTTTTTACCGACGAACATCAAGATAAAACACCAAATGTTCGAAATATAATTTTTGTTAATGTATGTTATGCGCGATTACAACAAGGAGCGCCTTCCTCTATTGCTCCAAGATTGACAGAGGCACATATGAAGCAAGTTACACCACGCCTACCAAGCTTGATACAGGTATTTATCTCGCTCGGTTTATTTCTCCTGCTGGCATTTTCGTTCACAGCCAAGCTAGACCTACCGATTCAGCTAGCGCTATACATCGGTTGGTTCATTGTCATGATATTGGGCATAAAGCTTGGCCATCAGTATAAAGATCTGGAAAAAGCAGCACTAAATGGCATCTCCAATGGACTTGGAGCCGTTTTAATCCTTTTGGCCGTTGGCGCGCTTGTAGGTACTTGGATCTCTGGTGGTATTGTTCCAACCATTATTTACTACGGCCTTAAAGCAATCCACCCTTCCATCTTTTTGCTCGCGACCATGATCATCTGTTCATTGACTGCGCTAGCGACTGGCACGTCTTGGGGTGCGGCTGGCACGGCAGGTATTGCAATGATGGGTATCGGTCAAGGTCTTGGTGTTCCTGCACCAATCACTGCAGGTGCCGTACTTTCAGGCTGTTACTTTGGTGACAAAATGTCGCCTCTATCGGATTCAGTAATCCTTGCTTCATCTATGTCTAACGTTGAAGTGATGGAACATATTAAAGGCATGTTGCCGATAGCACTCATTAGCTACATTATTACAGGCATTATGTTTACTGCATTTGGCTTCCACTACGCAGGTCAAGTTGACATGAGCCAGGTAGACTCTGTCATTAAAGCGATGGAACAACAGTTCTACATCACCCCTTACTCATTTGTTCCTGTGATCATCGTATTGTCACTTCTAGCGATGCGTATGCCTTCATTCCCAGTGATCAGTTTTGGTTCTCTGCTAGGTAT
>NZ_JAWOVM010000122.1:0-9098 GCF_033339895.1 Vibrio sp. 1751 | reverse complement strand
TATTCACCTACAGATGGAGTCAAGGCGTATTTTTTTCAAGGGAGTTGGCAAAAACTGCATAAGAAAAAGGTATGAAAGACAACTTGTGATATAGTTCACTGCTCTTTGTTGAGTAATAATTTTATTGCAAATTTAGCAATTTAAAGTCGATAGCTATCGTTATAGCTTAAATGACGGACGTTAGAATAAAGGAATCCATTCAGTGAAACGTTTAGAGCTAAGTGCAGGATTATCAAGCAGACCGCTACTGGCTCAGATCAAGTCCAATCATTATACCATTCAAGCCAAACTTAGCTTGTTGCTTACCTGTCTGTTTATTGCGATAACCGGATGTATACTTGGCAAAATTGTGTGGTTAGCCATACCTCAATCGTCGGAAGTGCCGCAATGGCGTCCATCGGCGAGTAGCGTTGCTGCGAGCAATAAAGGCGACGCGATAGATTTTAATGCCCTTCAGAATGCCAACCTATTCGGTAAATACACTGAGCAAAAAGCGGCGGTTGTAGAACAGCCTATTGTTAAAGACGCCCCTAAGACGCGCCTTAACCTTACGCTGGTCGGTGCGGTTGCAAGTAGTGATGCCAACACCAGCCTTGCTGTTATTGCTAACCGAGGTAAGCAAGCTACGTACGGTTTGGGTGAAGAAATCGAAGGGACACGTGCGACACTAAAAGCGGTATTGGTGGATCGCGTCATCATTGATAACCAAGGTCGAGACGAGACCTTAATGATGGAAGGTATAGAATATAAGAAGCTATCTGAATCGCCGCAGGTAGCTAGGGCGCAAGCTCAGCGAGCAGAAGCAGCGACGTCTGACGTTGGAGAGAAATTAGAGCAAATCCGCGAGGAAATTGCGAAAGATCCACAAAGCGTTTTTAAATACATCACCATTTCACCCGTCAAAAAAGACGGAGACATTGTTGGTTATCGAGTATCACCTGGTCGTGATGCCGCATTATTTAATGATGTAGGACTACAACCTGGCGATATTGCGGTTCAACTGAACGGGATCGATTTAAGTGACCCGTCTTCTTCAGTACAACTGATGCAAGTGATGAGCGATCCGCAAGAATTAAATTTAACTGTTGAGCGAGACGGCCAACAGTACGATATCTATATCCAATTGTAAGACTTAGGCAACCGGCGTAAGTTCAGGGAGACATACGTGAAACATTGGTTCAGCAAAAGTGCTTGGCTACTAGCAGGAAGTTTACTCTGCGTACCAGGTGCAATGGCAAACGAATTTAGTGCGAGCTTTAAAGGCACTGATATTCAAGAATTCATCAACATAGTGGGTCGTAACCTCGAAAAGACCATCATTGTTGATCCTTCAGTACGCGGTAAAATCGATGTCCGCAGCTATGACGTTCTTAACGAAGAGCAATACTACAGCTTTTTCCTTAATGTCCTTGAAGTATACGGTTACGCAGTCGTAGAGATGGACAATGGGGTACTTAAGGTTATCAAAGCAAAAGACTCAAAAACCTCAGCAATCCCTGTGTTAGGTGATGGCAGCGCGAAAGGCGATAGTGTTATCACTCGAGTTGTCGCGGTGCGTAATGTGTCGGTTCGAGAGTTGTCTCCTCTACTTCGTCAGCTGATTGATAACGCCGGTGCCGGTAACGTGGTTCATTATGATCCAGCGAATATTATCTTGATCACAGGTCGTGCGGCAGTAGTGAATCGCTTAGCAGAGATCATCAAGCGTGTTGACCAAGCCGGTGATAAAGAAATTGAATTGGTAGAGCTGCGTAATGCATCTGCTGCTGAAATGGTACGCATTGTTGAAGCACTGAATAAAAGTGCGAATCAGAAAAGCACGCCAGAGTTCCTTGAACCTAAAATTGTGGCCGATGAACGTACTAACGCGATTTTAATTTCTGGTGATCCAAAAGTAAGAGCCCGCTTGAAACGTTTGATTCGTCAACTTGATGTTGAAATGGCGACAAAAGGTAACAACCGAGTTGTGTACCTGAAAAATGCGAAAGCTGAAGATTTGGTGGATGTATTGAAAGGTGTTTCCGATAACCTGCAAGCTGAAAAACAAGCCGGTCAGAAAACATCAGGTGCATCGCGTGGTGAGGTCGTCATTGCTGCTCACGCTGCAACTAACTCGTTAGTTTTAACAGCGCCACCAGATATTATGATGGCATTACAAGACGTCATTTCTCAACTCGATATTCGTCGTGCTCAGGTTCTTATTGAAGCGTTAATTGTCGAAATGTCTGAAGGTGATGGTATTAACCTAGGTGTTCAGTGGGGTTCATTAGAAACGGGTGCTGTAATTCAGTACGGTAACTCAGGAGCCCCGATTGGTCAGGTGATGGTTGGGCTAGAAGAAGCAAAAGATCAAACCCGAACTGAATACTATACCAACTCTAATGGCGAACGAACGCCATATGATGTTACTGAATCAGGTGACTACTCTACGCTAGCGTCAGCACTTAGCGGAGTAAATGGTGCGGCAATGAGTATTGTCATGGGTGACTGGACAGCGCTAATTAGTGCTGTTGCTTCTGACTCCAACTCAAACATTCTATCTTCTCCAAGTATCACTGTAATGGATAATGGTGAAGCATCATTTATTGTGGGTGAAGAGGTTCCGGTTATTACGGGCTCTACGGCTGGCTCAAACAACGACAACCCATTCCAAACGGTTGACCGTAAAGAAGTCGGTATCAAACTCAAAGTAGTGCCACAAATTAACGAAGGTGACTCTGTACAGTTAAACATTGAACAAGAAGTTTCCAACGTATTAGGCGCAAACGGTGCGGTTGACGTTCGCTTTGCTAAACGACAGTTAAACACCTCTGTCATGATCCAAGATGGTCAGATGTTGGTTCTTGGTGGTTTGGTCGATGAACGCGCACTTGAAAGTGAGTCTAAAGTGCCGCTATTGGGTGACATTCCGGTACTTGGCCATCTGTTCAAGTCAACTAGCACGCAAACAGAAAAACGTAACTTGATGGTGTTCATCAAGCCGACGATTATTCGCGATGGTGTGACGGCCGACGGTATTACGCAGCGTAAATACAACTTTATTCGCGCAGAACAGCTTTACAAAGCGGATCAAGGTTTGAAGTTGATGGCTGACGAGAAGATCCCGGTTATGCCAGCCTTTGGCCAGGAGCGTCAGCACCCAACAGAGATCCAAGCGTTTATTGATCAAATGGAAAACAACTAATGGTTGATATGTTAGACACAGCGCCAAGTATGCGTCGTCTGCCATTCAGTTTTGCCAACCGCTTTAAACTGGTGCTGGAGACAGAGCATCCTGAGCGTCCACCTATTCTTTACTATGTCGAGCCGCTTAACCCTGCGGCTCTGGTTGAAGTCCGTCGTGTATTAAAGAAAAGCTTCGTACCGCAACCTATCGATAAAGAAGCCTTTGATAAAAAGCTGACTGAAGCATATCAACGCGACTCGTCTGAAGCGCGTCAGTTGATGGAAGATATTGGTGCTGATAGCGATGATTTCTTCTCTTTGGCTGAAGAACTGCCGCATGATGAAGACTTATTAGAATCGGAAGACGATGCGCCAATCATCAAATTGATCAACGCCATGTTGGGTGAAGCGATCAAAGAAGGTGCGTCGGATATTCATATTGAGACGTTCGAGAAAACCCTTTCGATTCGTTTCCGTGTCGATGGCGTATTACGTGAAGTTCTGACCCCAAGTCGTAAGCTAGCGCCTTTGCTGGTTTCTCGTGTGAAGGTTATGGCTAAACTAGATATCGCAGAAAAGCGTGTGCCTCAAGATGGCCGTATTTCGTTGCGTATCGGTGGTCGTGCGGTGGACGTGCGTGTATCGACGATGCCGTCCTCTCATGGGGAGCGCGTGGTAATGCGTCTGTTGGATAAAAACGCGACTCGTCTTGATTTACATAGTTTGGGCATGACCCCTTCAGTGCATGACAACTTCCGTCACTTGATTGGCCGCCCTCACGGTATCATCTTGGTGACGGGCCCGACAGGTTCTGGTAAATCCACCACCTTGTACGCTGGCTTGCAAGAGATCAATAGCAACGAACGCAACATTCTAACGGTTGAAGACCCGATCGAATTTGATATTGATGGCATCGGTCAAACTCAGGTGAACCCAAAGGTCGACATGACTTTTGCGCGTGGTTTGCGTGCCATTCTGCGTCAGGACCCGGATGTGGTGATGGTCGGTGAGATCCGTGACTTAGAAACCGCACAAATTGCAGTGCAAGCGTCCTTAACGGGTCACTTGGTAATGTCTACTCTCCACACCAACACCGCAGTGGGTGCGATTACGCGTCTACGTGATATGGGTATTGAGCCATTCCTTATTTCTTCTTCGTTATTAGGGGTGCTAGCGCAGCGCTTAGTTCGAACGCTTTGTCCAAGCTGTAAAGAGCCGTATGAAGCCGATGCTGAACATAAGAAACTGTTTGGTATGGAAGCGCATGAACCACTAGAGCTACACCGTGCTAAAGGCTGCGAAGCGTGTAACCAAAAAGGTTACCGAGGTCGAACAGGTATCCACGAGCTCATTATGGTCGATGAGCAAGTGCAAGAATTGATTCACCGAGAGTCTGGTGAGCAAGAAATTGAGAGAGCCGTTCGCGCCCATACGCCAAGTATTCGCAGTGATGGTCTAAGCAAAGTACGTCGTGGTATTACGTCACTTGAAGAAGTGATGCGAGTGACGAAGGAAACCTAATGGCGGCATTTGAGTACAAAGCGCTAGATGCAAAAGGCAAGCATAAAAAAGGCACGATAGAAGGGGACAACGCCCGACAAGTGCGCCAGCGACTCAAAGAGCAAGGGATGATCCCGATTGAAGTGGTTGAGACGAAAGCTAAATCGGCTAAGTCTTCAGGCTCAGTCAGCTTTAAGCGCGGCATCTCAACATCTGAGCTGGCACTCATCACACGTCAATTGTCCACGTTAGTCCAATCAGGCATGCCTCTGGAAGAATGTTTGCGCGCGGTCTCTGAGCAGGCTGAAAAGCCGAGAATTCGTTCTATGCTGGCTGCGGTTCGCTCGAAAGTAACCGAGGGTTATCCGCTCGCCGACAGTTTTGCTGATTACCCACACGTGTTTGATGAACTGTACCGCTCTATGGTTGCGGCGGGCGAAAAATCAGGTCACCTCGATACCGTATTAGAGCGTTTGGCAGACTATGTCGAAAACCGCCAAAAGATGCGATCTAAATTGCTTCAAGCCATGATTTATCCTGTAGTTTTGGTGGTATTCGCGGTTGTCATCGTTTCGTTCTTATTGGCGACAGTGGTTCCTAAAATCATTGAACCCATCATTCAGATGGGCCAAGAGTTACCTCAATCGACGCAATTTTTACTGGCAGCCAGTGAGTTTGTGCAAGATTGGGGGCTGATTATTTTCGTTGTGCTGGTGGCGCTTTTCTATGGCCTCAAACTGGCGTTGCAAAAGCCAGACTTTCGCTTAGCTTGGGACAGAAAAATCTTGAGCTTACCGCTAATAGGTAAGATCTCTCGAGGTTTGAATACCGCACGATTCGCACGAACACTTTCGATCTGTACTTCCAGTGCTATTCCAATTCTCGAGGGTATGCGCGTTGCGGTAGATGTTATGTCTAACCGTTATGTGAAGCAGCAAGTCTTGCTTGCAGCGGATAACGTCCGAGAGGGCGCTAGTTTGCGTAAGGCGTTGGACCAAACTCGCTTGTTTCCACCAATGATGCTACACATGATCGCCAGTGGTGAGCAAAGTGGTGAATTAGAGAGCATGTTGACGCGGGCAGCCGATAACCAAGATCAAAACTTTGAATCAACAGTCAATATTGCTCTGGGTGTGTTTACTCCTGCGCTGATTGCATTAATGGCTGGATTAGTGTTGTTCATTGTGATGGCGACCTTGATGCCAATGCTAGAAATGAATAACTTGATGAGCGGATAATTTCGAATTAAGACGTGTCTACTAACGGCATGGCTTTAATCTAACTTTCGGAGAAAAAAATGAAGTTTAAGCGTAGTAAACAACAGGGTTTTACACTTTTAGAAGTGATGGTTGTTGTCGTTATCCTGGGTATTTTGGCAAGTTTTGTTGTTCCAAACCTATTGGGTAACAAAGAGAAGGCAGACCAACAAAAAGCGATTACGGACATTGTCGCGTTGGAAAATGCCTTAGATATGTACAAGTTGGACAATAGCGTTTACCCAACAACGGACCAAGGTCTAGAAGCATTGGTTAGCAAGCCATCTAACCCAGAGCCACGCAACTACCGTGATGGTGGTTACATCAAACGTCTTCCTAATGACCCTTGGGGCAACCAGTACCAATACTTAAGCCCAGGTGATAACGGTACAATCGATATCTTCACTCTAGGCGCAGATGGCCAAGAGGGTGGAGAAGGTCCAGCTGCAGATATTGGCAACTGGAACATGCAAGACTTCCAATAATTGAGCCTAAGCCAGCACTAATGAAACAAATGCGAAAACATAACGGTTTTACATTGATAGAAATTCTATTGGTGCTGGTTTTGCTATCTCTTACGGCTGTGGCCGTGATCTCGACGTTACCGACTAGCCAAAAAGATCTTTCCAAACAGTATGCTCAAAGCTTTTTTCAGCGTTTACAGCTGCTCAATGAAGAAGCGGTGCTGAGCGGTAAAGATTTTGGCGTTCGAGTGGATGATGCCAAATCGACCTACGCTCTACTGAGTTTAACCTCAGAAGGTTGGCAGCCTCTGAAATTAAAGCAGATTCCGAGCAAAACCAAGCTAGAAGAAGATATTACGCTACAACTCGAGCTCGGAGGTGGTGCTTGGGATAATGATGAGCGCTTATTCAAACCAGGTTCTCTTTTTGATGAAGACATGTTCGCAGAAGAAGAGGACGAAAAGAAAATTGAGCCACCGCAAGTGTTTATATTTTCCAGCGCCGAAGTCACGCCATTTACCCTGTCTTTTTTTCCGCAAAATGGTGATGCCTTTAATGACGGTTGGCGAGTCATTGGCAAAGAAAGTGGACAAATTTTGTTATTAGCTCCGGGCGAAGAAGTGAAAGAGGATGAGAATGCGCAATTTTAAGCAAGCTCACCCAAATTTGAGTCATCGCCGGACGAGAGGCATGACCTTACTGGAAGTATTGGTCGCACTGGCAATTTTCGCCACCGCTGCCATCAGTGTCATTCGCTCCGTGAGCCAGCATATTAATACAATCAGTTATTTAGAAGAAAAAATGTTTGCAGCCATGGTTGTGGATAATCAGATGGCAAATGTGATGTTGAATACCGGAGAACTCAAAGCGAAAAACGGCACAGAAGAGCTGGCAGGACGCACTTGGTTCTGGAAAGTCACGCCAGTCGCCACGACGCAGCCATTGCTGAAAGCATTTGATGTGAGCGTCTCGGTAGAGAAAAGCGCGAGCCCTGTAGTAACGGTACGAAGCTATGTGGCGCAATAATAATCCCCGCGCAAATACGCGCCAAAGGGTAAAAGGTTTTACACTTATTGAAGTGTTGGTATCGATTGCCATCTTTGCCAGTTTAAGTGTCGCTGCGTACCAAGTGGTATCGCAAGTACAGCGTAGCAATGCGCTATCACAAGAACGAACCCAACGCTTAAACGAAATTCAGCGTGCCATGGTGATGATGGATAACGATTTTCGTCAAATGGCGATGCGTCAAACACGTACTAATGGTGAAGAGCCTGCTAGCCGGCTAATTTTTTGGTCCGATTACCTGTTGGACTCCGATACCAAAGGACTGATGTTTGCCCGTTTAGGTTGGCACAACCCTCAGCAGCAGTTCCCTCGTGGAGAAGTAACCAAGGTTGGCTATCGCTTAAAAGAAGAAACACTGCAGCGAGTATGGTGGCGCTATCCTGATACGCCGGTTGGGCAACAAGGTACTGTTACTCCATTGCTAACGCAGGTCGAGTCATTTGATATGCGTTTCTATGATGGTAAGCAATGGAAAAAAGAGTGGGCTGAAGAAAAAGCGCTGCCGAAAGCGGTTTCTGTTGTTCTCACTCTCAAAGACTATGGAGAAATTGCCCGCACTTATCTCACTCCTGATGGCACATTGAGTCAGAAAGAGGAAAGTTCAGGAGACAGCAATAATGGTTAACCGTCAGCGCGGTGTTGCTTTGATTATAGTGTTGATGTTGCTGGCGATTATGGCGACGGTTGCTGCCAGTATGTCAGAACGTTTGTTCTTGCAGTTTCAGCGAGGCGCTAATCAAATCAATTACCAGCAAGCATATTGGTACAGCCTTGGCGTCGAGGCGCTAGCAAAAGTGGGTATCGAGCAAAGTTATAAAGACACCGACACGATTAATATGAGTCAACCGTGGGCGATAAAAGAGCAAGTCTATCCGTTAGATTATGGTCAAGCGGCGGGACGAATTAGAGACAAGCAAGCGTGCTTTAATCTAAATGTATTGAGTCGTGTGCAACCAACGGGTCAGCAAATTACAAGACCATATTTAGTGAATGTATTGCAGCGCCTATTAGAAGAGTTGGATGTCGAGCCATATCAAGCAGAAATCATTGCAGACTCTACTTGGGAATACATTGATGCTGATGACTCTGTCCGTTCGACTGCTGGGGTTGAAGACAGCACATATGAAGCGATGAAACCTTCCTATTTGGCATCAAATGGTTGGATGGCAGATGCTTCCGAGTTACGGGCTGTCTATCAGGTGAGTGGTGAAATTTTCCAAAAATTGGAGCCGCTGGTCTGTGCATTACCAAGTGATGACTGGCGTTTAAACGTGAATACGATTGATGTTGAGCAAGCTCCGATTTTGGTGGCAATGTTCTCACCAAACTTAAGCAGTAGTGATGCGATTCAGCTAATTGAAAAACGCCCATTTGATGGGTGGGATAGCATTGATGAATTTTTAGCAGAGTCAGAAATGGCTGGCTTAAGTGAAGATGTAAAGAAAAACGCCAAAGGCTATTTGGGTGTGGATAGCGCCTTTTTTGAATTGGATGCACAAGTGTTGGTGGATGAATCACGTGTACGTATCCGAAGCCTTTTACAAAGTACAAATAGAGAAACGGTGACCGTAGTTCGCCGTCGTTTTGGAGGGATCAGTGAGCGAGTTTCTGACCGTTCGGCTGAGTAGCGAACAACAAAGTACCATTC
>NZ_JAWOVM010000121.1:0-9555 GCF_033339895.1 Vibrio sp. 1751 | reverse complement strand
AATACGTTTTCACGGTTTTGGTTCACTTTGAGTTGAGTGTACAGTGCAAATGGCCCGGCTTCTGGCACGATCGCCGTTTGAGCTTGTGACATTGAGGTTTCCTCTATTACTTTGCCCCAGAGTGGGAAGTTATTGTTTTTAATTCTTTGAATGCTGCTGTTCATCGTGCGCCAATTGTGGCACTTGAAAACAGTCTTTTACCCATCTTCCATTTAGAAGATAGATCATAAACCAAGCTAATAAGGTAATGGTAAGGGCGTTTGCCCAATTAAACACTCCATGTTCTAGGTACACATGATACATGGTCTGAGCAAGTTGAATACCGCACAAGATCAAAGTGATCTCGCGACCATAGCGAGTAATTCTGTTTACCCATCCTCTGTCGGGATGACGAAGCCCCATTAACCACATAAGAAGCAAACTTGGAATGCCCACCGCCAAACCTAAATACAACGTACTTGAATATGGGTAAACAATAGCGAGTAGCTTACTGCCACTATCACGACTTACACCAGCCATGGCAAACACCACCCATGAACGCACAAGAAACATCCATCCCACCCATAAAATGATCGGCGCCTTTAAAAATCCATGGGCGTCATATTGGTCAAACGAATAGCGCACAACATCTTCTTCTTTATGTGATAAAAACGTCACTTTAACCTATCGTTTCAGAGTTGCAAGCCAACAAAGATGAGAACTGAAGTTCATTTCAGCACCTTACACAGGTAAACTAAACAAAGATTTACAGCGACGTTGATGAGAAACATGAAAAAAAGAACTCCTGCCACCCCTGTGCCTTCTCAAGAAACTCAAGCCGAAGCGATGAGAATTGCCAAATCCACGCAGAAACCGGGGCAAACCAAAGAGCAAACCAAACTCATCGCTCAAGGTATCGAAAAAGGCATCGCGCAATATAAGAAACAACAAAAAGAGCGCAACCGCCAAGCCGATAAAGCGAAGAAAAAACAGCAACGTGAAAAACAACGTCAGCATGAAGAGATTATCGAACAAGACAATATCACCGACGATGCGCCAAACCATTCATCAAGCAAACTGCCTTGGACACTACTTGTTCTGAGCTGGATTGGCTTTGCTGCTTACATAGTATTGGGGAAATAGCTAATGAAACGCCTGTTACTTGGACTTTTTGTCGTGCTTCTAACGGGTTGCACGATGCCTTCTCACCTTACTCATGCTCAAAGTCAAGATGTTCATATTCGCATTGACGCGCAATTCGACCCTGAGCGATGCGAATACAAAGGCGAAGTCACCGGAAGTGAAGGCCATTGGTATAACTACATTTTCATGACTAATGACGCGATGATGCAAGGCGCGATGAACGATTTAAAAAACAATGCAGCGGCTATCGATGCGGACACCGTTTTTATGGTTTCCCCACAAGATTTTATCACTTCATTTAGCGTACTGGGTTCCGCCTACCGCTGCAATGGATGAGGCCTGAATATGAAAAAAGCCAGCAATTGCTGGCTTATGCACGAAATCCAAGACTGCTAGCGATATCTCTCTCCCGCTCTAGAACCCATTGGCTATCAAAAGGCCCCCAATCTGAAAGTTGATAATAGCCGTCATTATGACGTCGGCCATCTTGAACGAATATGAGTTCAATGCCGATCCCAGGTAACGCCTTGAGTACATCTTGAATAGTACGACGAGGCCACCCCGTTTTTTCGATCAACTTTGGCACATTCGGCCTTTCTAGGTTTTCCACCAACAAGGCCAAATATAGCCGCCTTGCAAAAACAGGACTCAATTCCATTGACACCTCCTAAAATTGTGCTGATTCATTATTTCGTTTTTGCTCAGCGAGGTGTTGCGTTTGATCAATAACTCGACTTTTCCATTTGATTTAGACGAATTTTTATTCGATTTATAGCGCATTCATCGTAAATAAGTTATGTGACATTAGTTATCTCAATCTATCTGAAAATATTTTCCACCGCATTTTGTCAGTTTGATTGCTTCTTGATAGGATGCTTTAACAGCCCAAATCACTTAAGTGCGTCTTAACCGCGCCAGTGAAAAATAGAACAAAGAAAAAGGAAAGACTATGTCGATTACCATGTTTGGTATTCCCAACTGCGATACGATCAAAAAAGCCAAGAAATGGTTAGAAGCCGAGGATATTGCTTACGACTTCCATGACTACCGTAAGCAAGGCATTGATGCAGAAATGGTAAGTGAATTTTGTCGCGCTTTAGGTTGGGAACAGGTGCTCAATAAACGTGGCACAACCTACCGCCAATTAGCGCAAGAGCAGAAAGACACACTTAACGAGGAAAACGCCATCGCTCTTTTGGTAGAAAACCCTGCGATGATTAAACGCCCAATTTTAAAAGTGAATGATCAACTTCATATCGGTTTTAAAGCTGATCAATACGCTAGCATTTTCAACTCTTAAATAAAGGAATACTCAAGGATGACAGACAGTCCAGTATTGGCACTTGCTAAAGATCTGATCAGTAGACAGTCCGTAACGCCGGAAGACGCAGGTTGTCAGGATTTGATGATCGAGCGCTTAAAAGCACTCGGGTTTGAAATTGAAGTGATGGTATTTGAAGACACCACGAACTTCTGGGCTCGACGTGGTTCAGAAGCGCCGCTATTTGCGTTTGCTGGCCACACCGATGTGGTACCAGCTGGCAAATTGGAACACTGGAATACACATCCGTTTGAACCGACCATTATTGATGGTTACTTGCATGGCCGCGGCGCAGCTGACATGAAAGGGTCGCTCGCCGCTATGGTTGTTGCAGTTGAACGCTTTATCGCCGAAAACCCAGATCACAAAGGCTCAATTGGCTTCTTAATTACGTCGGATGAAGAAGGGCCATTTATCAACGGTACCGTTCGCGTTGTAGAAACGTTGATGGAACGTGGTGAGAACATCGATATGTGTATTGTTGGTGAACCATCCAGCACCGAAGTGGTTGGCGATGTAGTGAAAAATGGACGCCGTGGATCCATCACTGGTGATTTAACGGTAAAAGGAACACAAGGCCACGTGGCCTACCCTCACCTAGCCAGCAATCCAGTGCACGAGTCTCTACTCGCGATTCATGAACTCGCGACGACAGAATGGGACAAAGGGAATGATTACTTCCCACCGACCAGTTTCCAGATCCCGAATGTATCGGCTGGCACTGGTGCGTCTAACGTTATTCCTGGCGAGTTCCATGTTCAGTTCAACCTACGTTTTAGTACTGAGCTTAACAATGACGCAATTGTTCAGCGTGTTACCGAAACATTGGACAAGCATGAGCTGGACTACGACCTAAAATGGACATTCAACGGTGACCCATTCCTGACCGATACGGGCGCACTGCTAGACGCGGTTGTAGCTGCTGTGGCCGAAGTCAATGATACGAAGCCAGCGCTACTTACAACTGGCGGTACGTCTGATGGTCGTTTTATTGCTCGAATGGGAGGTCAAGTCGTAGAGTTAGGCCCTGTTAACGCTACGATTCATAAAGTGAACGAGTGTGTGAAAGTCGACGATCTTGAAAAGTTGACGGACATGTACGAAAACACGTTGAAACACCTATTGGCGAAGTAATCAGCGAGAACACAATGACACCAGAGCAACTCACCGGAATCACTGATTCTCATCTTCAATCCACACTAGTGGGGCAAAAGGCATTTATGCTTCACCCTAAAGTAGTCAATGACTTATTGAAGATGATTAATGCCGCAACCGAAGCAGGTTTCAAAATGGAAATCGCCAGTGGTTTTCGTGACTTTAATCGCCAAAAAGCCATCTGGAACGGGAAGTTTTCTGGTGAGTTGCCAATTCTCGACATAAACTCCCGCCCTTTGAATAAAGCAGAGTTAAATGACGAAGAGAAATTGATGGCCATTTTGCGCTGGTCGGCATTGCCCGGAGGAAGTCGTCATCATTGGGGTTGTGATTTTGATGTCTATGCGCGCAATTTATTGCCTGCTGACACCAAACTCAAGTTGGAACCTTGGGAGTATCTTGAAGGCCACCAGCAAGCGTTCTACCAATGGTTAAAAGCCAACCTTGGTCGGTTCGGTTTCTTCTTCCCTTATCAGCATGATTTAGGTGGCGTTTCGATTGAGCCTTGGCACATTAGTCACCGCGCTGTCGGGCAGCAATGCCTCGAGCAGTTGACGCTTGATGTACTCAGAAGCCAGTTGATTAAACAAAATCAGACCGACAACATTGCAGGGATTGACGTCATACTGAATAATTTGGATAACGTCGTTGCCAAATTTATTCACAATATCACGCCGCCGGAGGCTCTATGATAGAAATACTAACCAATCCTTGGGTCATTATTATTGTAGTGTTGAGCGTGGTCATTGGTAATATTGCCGCACTCAAATACACCGCAAAAATGAAGTTTGGTCAGATGGATAAAAGCCGTAAGAACGATTTAGATAAGCTGAACACATTGGATAAACAGCGCTACGCTGAAGAAGATAAAAACAAAAACGAGCCTCGTTAGTTACTCACCAGCTTCATCTCGACACATTTAATCTAAACATCAAAAAAGGGACCACTAGGTCCCTTTTCTATCATTAAGTAAACACGCCGCGTTAAGCTCGCTTTGTTTACTGCTTCACTGTTGCAGCCAATACAGGCGCTAGTGATTTCAAAAACTCTTCTTCTACTGGCTTGCCAGAGGAGTCGGTGATATTGATAGACGTACGGTTGCCTAAATCACCAAGTAAGAATGTGTACTTACCAGCGGCTAACTCCACTGGTTTAACGCCGATATCGTTCCAGAATTCATCATCCGGAGACGCATATTTCGCAGTGATTGTACCCTGAGACTGGCTACGCTCTTCAATCTTAAAGCCCATCTTAGGTAGAATATTAGGCAGACGTTGCCAAAGCATGTTGTATTGCGCACGCGCGATAATCACAGGAAGTCCGCTGCGGTCTTTACCCATTGTGATTGGGATCTGTTTAACCAACTCTTGCGCTTTACGCTGTGCTTCTTCACGCACTTCTTGATCGTAGCGAGCGGTGACCAAGTTCGTCATGAACACATTGTAGCGCTCACGGTTGGTCGCCGTTACTTCTTTCACTTGATTGCCTTCACGCCAGTCAATAAGGCTCACCTTAAAGCCGTGTCGACCGTTTGCTTCAGCGCGTACGATTTCATATCGGCTGCCAATTTCTAGCTCTTCATCTGGCGAATCCCAAGTCACCCACCCTGTCTCGATGCGAGAGTCTGTTTGGCTTTCAACTGGAATCTCGTTAGCCGCGACCATGTTTTGCACCGTTTGCCAAACTTTATCTAGTTCATCTTTACGAAGTAGCCAAAGTGTCACTTCACCATCACTGCTGCGGTCCAAACGTGCACCGGGAATAAGCTCTAAGACTTGTTGAGGTGGACGAATGTCGACATCTTTACCGACACCACCAGCGTAGTTACCCTGAGGGATCTCGTAGTTAGGGTAAAACTGAGGCTGTGCACCCTGTGGGACATTCCACTCACCCAAATTTGGGGAGTTCAAATACTCGAAGTCATCTTTTGCTTGACGACGTTGATTGGCACCACCTGAACAGGCAGTCAATACGAATACAGCTAATGAACTTAACACTAACTGGCTTGAAAGCTTCATCTATACTCCTAAAACACCGAGGGCGCTTTGGCCCCCAGTATGAACTTCAATCCTAGTAACTCAATCTTAATAGCTCAATCTTAATAAATATGGGCGTCTGTTAGCGACTGCTCGACGATCGGCTGCGATTTTTCAGAAAGCGTAGTTAAAGGAAGACGCAAACCACCTTCTTCAATCAAACCAAGCTTTTGCGCTGCCCATTTTACTGGGATAGGGCTTGCTTCGATGAAAAGGTTTTTGTGTAGAGTCATCAAGCGTTGGTTAATCGCTTCTGCTTCTTCGTACTTACCTTCACTTGCCAAATGGAACATGTCTGCCATGTCTTTAGCTGCAATATTGTTCGTTACCGAGATAACACCATTGCCGCCAAGTTTCACAAAATCCAGCCCTGTCGCATCATCGCCACTTAGTAAGATAAAATCTTCGCCACAAAGTTCACGATGAATTGCAATTCGTTCCAAATCGCCCGTTGCATCTTTTAGAGCTACGATATTATCAAGCTTTGACAAGCGTGCCACTGTTTCTGGCTGCATATCAACAGCAGTACGGCCTGGTACGTTGTACAAAATTAGAGGCACATCACTCGCTTCGGCAATTGCCTTGTAATGTAGAAACAAACCCTCTTGAGTTGGTTTGTTGTAATACGGTGTCACACTCAGGAAGCCAGCAATACCAGAATCAGCCAGTAATTTGCTAAATGTTACTGCCTCATGGGTTGCATTTGCACCCGTGCCAGCAATCACAGGGATGCGACCGTCGGCAAACTCAACAGTTTTATTAACGACCTTTACATGCTCTTCAATGGTCAGTGTCGCTGACTCACCTGTTGTGCCTACTGCCACAATACCGTCTGTACCCGCTTCAACGTGGTACTCTACTAGCTTTTGCAGACCGTCAAAGTCTACTTCGCCATCTGCTTTGAATGGCGTAATCAGCGCTACGATACTTCCTGAAAACATGTTTATCTCCCTCATTTAACTCTTTCTGCATGGTACTGTAATGCGATTGAAAAACACAAGAGCGTAAACTCGCTTACAAAGTACAAATGAATGAATAATTATCAGTTGTTAGAGGTCTAGCAACTTAATTGCTCTATTTGGTTTGATTAACGGCAATATTGATAATCGTGTTGGGCTTTCGAGTGACTTTAGAATCTATCAGTGATTTGGAAAATACTGAAGAGCACAAGCAAGGAAAATATACTCTCTGGTCTTGTTAGCCAAGTCAGATCTAAGTGAATAAAACGGCCAGACAATAGGCAAGCACATCATGCAAACGTTTTGTTTATCCTATAGCCTGCATTTACTGTTTATTTCCCACCACTCCCCTCAAGCTCCGACTGCTTTTTTATGGACTAAAAAAGAACTGGCTCGATATTTCTTCGCAATATCTGTGCTAACATCTCTCTATTGAAGAAAGGACAAGAAGCTCATTTATGAAGCAACATCTGGTACTTACAGCAGTTGGAACGGACCGTCCAGGCATTTGTAACCAAGTCGTACAGCTCGTTACTCAAGCTGGTTGTAACATAGTCGATAGCCGTATCGCTATCTTTGGCAGCGAATTTACGCTGATCATGCTCCTGACTGGGAACGCCAGCAGCGTGACTCGAGTTGAAACGCAATTGCCCCTGCTTGGCCAAGAACATGACCTTATTACGATCATGAAACGCACAGCGGCGCACGAACTGCTCGATAACAGCTACACCATGGAAGTGTTTATTGAGTCTGAAGACCGCCCTGGGTTAACTGAAAAATTTACTAAGTTCTTCGCTGATCAGCAGATTGGTTTAGACTCTCTTAGCGCGCAAACCATCAGCAAGTCGAAAATTCAACTCGATTCTGACCAGTTTCACATTGCGATTACTGCATCTGTAAGCGCGGATTTTAATTTGATGCAGTTACAAGAAGACTTCGATGAACTTTGTAAGTCGCTCAACGTACAAGGTTCTCTGAATTTCATTAAAAACACACTATAAAGTAAAGGAAATCAAAATGAATACGCTGACAGCAGGCTCGCCAGCGCCAGCCTTCTCTTTGCTCGACCAAGACGGAAATACCGTTTCTCTTGAAGACTTTAAAGGCAAGAAAGTACTTTTCTACTTTTACCCTAAGGCGATGACGCCGGGTTGTACTACACAAGCAAAAGGCCTTCGTGACATCAAAGCTGAACTCGATGCACATAACGTGGTGGTACTCGGCGTAAGCATCGACCCTGTAAAGCGCCTAGGCAAGTTCATCGAGCGCGATGATTTAAACTTCACTCTGCTTTCTGATGAAGACCATGCCGTTGCTGACCAGTTCGGCGTTTGGGGCGAAAAGAAATTCATGGGCAAAGTATACGACGGTCTTCACCGCATTAGCTTTCTGATCAATGAAGAAGGCGTGATCGAACATGTGTTCAACAAGTTCAAAACCAAAGATCACCACGAAGTCGTATTAAACTACTTAAACGAAAACGCTTAAACGCTATTGTTTTTCTACAAACAAAAAGCCCAGCAAACTGCTGGGCTTTCTTTTAACCATCGTACCTTTGGTAACAACTACTCTTGTTCGACAGGTTCGTTTTCTTCCGTGCTTGGTAATGCATGCCATACGGCTTTGACTAATGTCGCTAAAGGAATGGCGAAGAACACCCCCCAAAAACCCCACAGCCCACCAAAGACTAATACAGCCACAATGATAGCAACTGGGTGTAAGTTTACTGCCTCGGAAAACAGAACAGGAACCAACACATTACCATCCAGCGCCTGGATAATACCGTAAGCAAGCAACAACCAATAAAACGGAGGCGTTAAACCCCATTGGAACAAACCAACGATAGCAACAGGTACAGTAACAGCCGCCGCACCGATATAAGGAATCAAAACCGACAGACCAACGGCTACGGCAAGCAACGCCGAGTAACGAAGATCTAAAAGGGCAAAAGTCACGTAGCTCACACCGCCCACGATTAAAATCTCTAACACTTTACCGCGAATGTAATTTGATATCTGCTCGTTCATTTCATGCCAAACTTTATTCGCCAATTTACGGTTTTTCGGCAGAATACCGCTTGCGATTCGCAGCATTTCTTCTTTGTCTTTAAGCAAAAAGAAGATAAGGAGTGGCACTAAGATCAAATATACCGCTAGCGTTGCAATGCTAACTAATGAAGCAAGCGACCCTTTGACGACACTTTCACCCAGCCCCAGTGCTTGGTTTTTGGCGTTCGTCACCACGGTTTCTACTATTTCTAAATTGGCTAGTTCAGGATGGCGCTCTGGCAATGTGACAATAAACTTTTGTAGCCCGTTGTACATGTTCGGAATATCGTTAATTAGATTACCGACCTGAGTCCAAATCGTCGGAACCAAGCCAAACAACGCAATTAACATTAACCCGACAAAGACCAAGATCACGATAATAACCGACAAAGTGCGCGGCACGCCCATACGACACATTTTGACAACTGGCCATTCAAGTAGATAAGCCAAAACGATCGCGACAAGTAATGGCGCAATCAAGTGTCCAAAGAAGTAAATGGTGATAAAGCCAAACAGCAAGATCGCGACGAGACTTACTGCGTGAGGGTCAGAGAAACGTCGTTTATACCAACGACTAACCATTTCAAACATCTTATGCGGATTCCTTATTGAAGACAGTCAATGTGTAGTGCTCTGATGTAGATTGGCAATCAACCGAGTACCCTTGGGCACTAAGATAGTTCACAATGTCTCGTTTAGAGCTGTTGTCCACTACTTGAATGACAAGTTGATGATACTGCTTTGCTTCTCCTTGAAAGACCTCAGCAGCATGACGCTTTGCAAGTAACAGTGCCATAGGACAACGTTGCTCACGCAAATCAAGTAACATGGATTCCATTGTATTGCTCTGCACTTATGATAGGGTTGTATTGTAACGGCTTTTTGAGCTGGTGCTAGCACTTCTGACATGATTT
>NZ_JAWOVM010000120.1:0-9645 GCF_033339895.1 Vibrio sp. 1751 | reverse complement strand
TCAGCAAGGATGTAGTTAAGCTCTAGGATAGAGTTCGCCCGTCAGGATGATAGGCAAGAATGGACACCGCTAGGAAGGCGATGAACAAGGAACTCGGTTAAAGGACTTAGCCACAATCAAGGATAGATGCAGGGAGCACCTATTAGTAGCTGGATTGCTGCGAAAAAGAATAAGCCCCGTCTGGGAAACCAGGCGGGGTTTTATTTTGTCTGTAATGTATTGATAACGATTCATCTTTATCGTTTAAGTCTTCTCTGTTTTCATAAAACACCGTGCTATCATTTTCTTTACGTCTCCCAACAAAGCTCTCAGAAAATCACACACTATGCTTAATCCTGTTTGGTTACATACATTTAAGACATTGATTGAAGTCGGTCATTTTACGCAAACGGCAGAAAAACTTTTTATGACTCAGCCTGGCGTCAGCCAACACATCAAAAAATTAGAGCAAAGTTGTCAGCATGCCTTGATCAAGCGCGAAAACAAAAGCTTCGAATTAACCGAGCAAGGCAGGATTGTCTACGCATATGCGCTCGAGTTAGAAGATAGAGAGAAGAAGTTGCTCGAAGAGCTCAGTTTTGATGATGCGTTTTCAGGCCATTGTAAACTAGCTTGTTCTGGTGCAATGGCGTTAATGTTGTATGGGCCCATTTTGGAGAAGCAAAAACAGCACCCGAGCTTATCGTTACATTTAGAAGCCGCGCCAAATCAATCTATTCTCAACGCCATAACGCAAGGGCACATCGATATTGGTATCGTGACTGATGTTCCCAACAAAGGTCTGTTTCACAGTGAGCGAATTGGTAAAGAGAGGTTGTGCTTGGTTCTGCCAAAGCATTATCAAAATAAGCAGATAACGCCACAACTCTTGCATGACTGTGGTGTCATTAGCCACCCTGATGCCGAGCATTACATGACGCTGTTTTTTGACCAATGTGAAGAACCACAGCTCCAAGAAATTAAGATGAGCGATTTACCATTATCCGGCTACGTAAATCAATTGAGCCAAATTTTGCTGCCTGTCAGCAAAGGACTTGGCTTCACCGTGCTGCCTCAAAGTGCGGTCGACAATTTTCCACTAAAAGACACGTTATACATTGCTCAACTGAAAAACACTGTATGTGAAGAGCTATTTCTGGTTCGTAAGCGCAGTCGTGCTCTACCTCTGCGCTATCAGACCATCAAAGAAGTGTTATTGGATGTGATCGGTGGTGCGCATCAATGATGTTAGCCACTCTTCGCTGGTAATGCGTTCCTCTTGGCAATCCACCCAATATGGTTTGCCAGATAACCAACTTTTCGACGCAACTTCTTTTATAAACACATCCACGGAATCAACGTCATCTTTGGCGTAATCCCATTTATTGCGCATGTGTTCTGCCGCTTCTTGATTAGTGTACGCCTTGCCGTTGCGGATAAAGGTGCAAGAGGATTGCTCAACTCGTTTTATCAACGTCGAGATATCTTGCTCTACCCCTGCTAGTGCAAAGGTGGGCAGAATGCTTAATGTAAGTAACAACGTCCACTTTGCTTTCATCGCACCTTTATCCTTATCCCTGACCACGTAACTACTAATAGTAACTACTGATAAGTGACTTAACTATTCTGGTGTTTGGCTGTTTAGCTCAGCAATTATTGCCACCATGCCTTAGCAGGCTGAGGCTCCGCAATCGCCAAGCGTTGACCAATCTCAGGGCTCACCAACGTAACACCGCGCTCTTCACTGATGTCTAACGCACGTTGCATTGGCTCATTCCAATCGTGCATTGATAAATCAAACGTGCTGTTATGGATCGGCATCATCACTTTGCCCTGCACATCGATGTGTGCTTGAACGCTTTGCTCTGGGAACATGTGAATGTCTGACCAGAGTTCATTGTACGCACCTGTTTCAATCATGGTGAAGTCAAACGGACCGTACTTTTCGCCAATCTCTTTAAAGCCATTGAAGTAACCAGAGTCACCACTGAAGAACACTTTGTGTTGTTGTGCATTGATAACCCAACTGCCCCACAGCGTCGTATCGCGGTCTGTCAAACCTCGACCAGAGAAATGCTGAGTCGGAGTTAGTGTATATTCAATGCCGTCAACAGAGTGTGACTCCCACCAGTCTAGTTCGATCACTTTCTCTTTGGGTACACCCCAATTCACCAGTAATTGGCCAACTTTTAACGGCACCAAAAAAGTGCCCACCTTATCGCCTAGCACTTTAATAGAAGCTTTATCTAGGTGATCGTAATGGTCATGACTGATCACCACCACATCGATAGTTGGCAAATCTTCTATCGTGATGGGGGTTTGGTGAAAGCGTTTTGGCCCTGCCCATTGTACAGGAGACGCGCGATCACTGAATACAGGGTCGGTCATTACCAGTTTTCCATCGAGCTTCATTAATACGCTTGAATGACCCAGACGATAGATGACGTCATCTTGCTCTTCTAACAGTTGCCGCGCTGTGATCGCATGCACTGGAATTTCAATCGTTGGTGTTGGGTTAAAGCGCTCAGTCGTAAAATACGCTTTCATGATTTCGAACATGTCGCCCAAACCGCTTTTGTATTCCAACTCTGTATTTGCAAATTTGTCCGGGTATGTTGGCGCTTTTTCAGTATCAACATTAGAACAAGAAATCATGGATGTACCCATCGCGAACGCTCCTACTGTGGCTAGCAAAGTTTTTTTCATAAAAAGTTAACCCGAACAAAAGTAAACTACACGGTGCAGTTTATATTCTAATTATCAAAAGTAAACTACTTAGTGTAAAATAGATCAAGAAATGATCTTCTTAACTTAGCAAGCTTATGAATGTAAAAAGAAAAAGTCGTAGCGAAACCAAAAGAGAAGCCATCTTGTGCGCGGCAAGGCAAGCGTTCCAAGAGTTTGGGGTGCAAAACACCAGCATGGATAAGCTCTCTGCAATCGCACAAGTCTCTAAGCGCACGGTCTATAATCACTTCCCTTCTAAGGAAGCGATCGTGACGGAGTTGCTGACTGAGCTTTGGCGTTCGTCAATGATGGAAAGCGATATTAAACGCTTGGCCACTCTGCCACTCAAAGGTCAATTGATTGAATTACTCTACAGCGAGATCATTGTGGTGACGGAACCAAACTATATTGAGCTGGCAAAAGTGGCATTTGGGCACTTCTTATTTAAGCCGGAAGATCTCAAAGAACAAGCAGAACAAATGTCGAAACAGGAAACCGCCCTGTATCGTTGGCTTACTGAGAAATCGAACAGTAACGCTTTGCAAATTGATGATGTACATATAGCAAGCACTCAATTGCACAACTTACTTAAAGGCAGTGCATTCTGGCCGCAGTTAATGGGAATTCGCCCCTCTTTGTCGAATGAAGAATCTAGGCTGTTAGCGACCCAAACGGCGGAACTTTTTTTAAGTCACTATCAAAACAGCTAAAAACAGCGGTCAAATTGGCCGCTTTTTTAAGCGATAATTCGTGACAAAGCGATGAAATTTTTGCTCAATTTTATTTATCTCACCCTTGACAGTCTCATACCGCAAGGCGTGAGCGTTCGATAAAATATTTTTGTCGTGTCGACGATGCTTTTTCGTTTTCATCTCACAAAAAAACGCCCTAAGGTGCGCACCTCTGACGACGTGGTTGTTCAACCACAATTCTAAATCGTTGAAGTAAGTAGGTTATGTCATAACATGATCACCTGCCTACTGCATTCTATGCTCTATACTTATATTTTAATTTGGTACTGACTTACTAAGGAATTGCCATGCGTATTGCTATTCTCTCTCGTAATGAGAATTTATATTCAACCATGCGCCTAAAACAGGCGGGTGAAGAACGTGGGCATCAAATCGATGTGATCGACACGCTTCACTGTTATATGGACATTACGAGCAACAACCCTAAGATCCGCTACAAGGGTGAAGAATTACCGCAATACGATGCTGTTATTCCACGTATTGGGGCATCT
Source organism: Vibrio sp. 1751 (assembly GCF_033339895.1). NCBI lineage: Bacteria > Pseudomonadati > Pseudomonadota > Gammaproteobacteria > Vibrionales > Vibrionaceae > Vibrio > Vibrio sp. 1751. The sequence continues at coordinate 5,696 of NZ_JAWOVM010000120.1, read as the reverse complement.
ATTACGTTTTACGGCACTGCTGTTGTACGTCAGTTTGAAATGATGGGTACATTTTGTGTCAACGAATCTGTCGCGATCAGCCGCTCTCGTGACAAGTTGCGCTCATTGCAACTGCTATCACGTAAAGGCATCGGTTTGCCACGCACTGGCTTTGCTCACCATCCTGACAATATTCAGGACGTGATCAAAAACGTTGGTGGCGCACCTCTAGTGATTAAATTGCTAGAAGGCACTCAAGGCATTGGTGTTGTACTTGCTGAAACAAATAAAGCGGCAGAAAGCGTGATTGAAGCTTTCATGGGTTTGAAAGCTAACATCATGGTGCAAGAATTTATCGAAGAAGCAAAAGGCGCGGACATCCGTTGTTTTGTTGTCGGAAATAAGGTGATTGCCGCAATGAAGCGCCAAGCAAAGGAAGGCGAGTTCCGTTCTAACCTTCACCGTGGTGGCTCTGCACAACTCGTGCGTTTGAGCAAAGAAGAGCGTGCGACCGCTGTAAATGCAGCGAAAGTGATGGGCTTGAACCTTTGTGGTGTGGATATCCTTCAATCTAAAAATGGCCCAGTGGTAATGGAAGTGAACTCTTCCCCTGGTCTAGAAGGCATCGAACTAGCAACGGGTAAAAACATTGCAGGTATGATCTTCGATTTTATCGAGAAAAACGCTAAGCCAAATTCAAACCGTACTCGCGGTAAAGGTTGATTTTTGTTTAACGCACAAGAGAGCCAAAAGCCGGCTCTCTTGTTACTCGTCGCTAGGATGACACTATGAATCAGAAAATGATCATTGGGAATGCCGAAGCTATTTGCTTGCCAGAGTTAGGGATTACTCACCTTGAAGCGCGTATTGATACAGGCGCTCAAACCTCTTCATTACATGTAGACAATATTGATTGCTTTGAAAAAGATGGTCAGTCTTATGTTGCATTCGATCTGCACCCAGATGTATACCATTTAGAACAAGTGGTTCGCTGCACAGCGAAACTAAAAGCAAACCGTAAGGTTAAATCTTCTAACGGTACTTTTGAGCACCGCTGCGTGATCACAACGATGCTGCGTATGGGCGACCAACAATGGCCAATCGACATTACGTTGACTAACCGTGAAAAAATGACTTACATGATGTTGTTAGGTCGTCAGGGCATGGCAGACAAAGTGCTCGTTGATCCTAGCCAATCTCACTTATTGGCATCTTAACCCCGTAGCTTCAGATGAGTGATCGAACGTTTTTGTTGAGCATCACTCGTCTGGCTTTATCTTCGCCTACTTCCTACGAAATAACGCAAACAACAATCCCTTCGCTTTAACTTTTGTCACTCGCCAGTGCGTCATTGGCTTAGTTGGCGCTGTATTCAAAATGTGCTGATACGCTTTTTCATCCAAAGTCACCTCTCCCCCATGTGCCAAAAGCAAACATTGCGGATTCATCTCAAACACACGCTTTAATGATTGCCGATATTGATTCGGATGAAATATGGGAAACGGCGCAATCAGATGCTTTTTCACCTGCACCATTAAATCCGCCACATACAACACATCTTGTTCAGAATGATAAACCGACAGATCTCGGTCGGTATGCCCAAGCGTTTCTAGCACCTGCCAATCATCAAATCCAGGAATAAACTCTCCATCAATAAGTTCAATATCTGGCTTTAGCTTGCGGGAATACCACAGGTTTTGCTTTGGTTTACGCATCCGATTCGCCATCCAGCGTGCTAACATCAAATCGGTCAAATGCATTAGCCAACCGTCTACACCGCTATACCACTGGTTCTCTCGCTTTGCGGCCAATAGCTTGCATCCTGTTAAGTCACGTAGTTTGTGCGCACCACCAGCATGGTCTGGATGCATGTGGGTCACAACAACCAACTTTAGATCAGAAAAAGGACGATGGAGTTGATGTTCAATAAAGTCTTTAAGATGAGGAATGTCTGCTCGACTGGCACCATCAAGCAACAATAATCTATCGGGATATTCGGCGAGATACATGGTCTGAATGTACCCCTGAATTCTGTGCAGCTGCAAAATATGTCCTTATTTTAGTGAGATGCTTCATGACCGAATCCTTACTGGTCAGACCAACTATAACAGCAGAATGGACGCTTCGGTAAACAAATATTCACACGTAGCGACGACAACAAATCATAATCGAGATGATAGATTTTAATCATTAGACTCAAGGGCCCTTTTATCCGTTAATGCGCGCACACGGAGTTCGTGTCAGGGTATGAGGTAAATACCTCATGATTTGCTTTTTTGTACTTTTCCTTCTAATTAATTAAGGAGTTAAGTACATTTTTGTGAGAATCGAGTTGGAAAAAGCAACTAAATTAGACCGCATCCGCGCGGACTACAACGTTCACTACTGGAGCCAAGGTTTCTACGGCATTGATGACCAAGGCGAAGTATATGTATCACCACGTAGTGATCGTGCACATCAAATCCCTTTCAGCGCTATTGTAAATGAGCTAGAAGCGAAGCAGTTAAATCTGCCTGTATTAGTACGCTTCCCGCAAATCGTGCACCAACGTGTGCATGGTATTTGCCACGCATTCAACCAAGCAATTGAAGAATACCAATATCCAAACAAATACTTGTTGGTGTACCCAATTAAAGTAAACCAACAACGTGAAGTGGTGGATGAAATTCTAGCGAGCCAAGCTCAACTAGAAACCAAGCAGCTTGGTCTTGAAGCGGGTAGCAAGCCAGAATTGTTGGCGGTACTTGCATTGGCTCAACAAGGTAGCTCCGTAATCGTGTGTAATGGCTACAAAGACCGTGAGTATGTGCGTCTTGCACTGATCGGTGAAAAGCTGGGTCACAAGGTATTCATCGTACTAGAGAAGCTTTCTGAGCTGGATCTGGTACTAGAAGAAGCGAAAAGTTTGGGCGTAAAACCGCGCCTTGGTTTACGCATTCGCCTCGCCTCTCAAGGCGCAGGGAAATGGCAAGCAAGTGGCGGTGAAAAATCGAAGTTTGGTTTATCAGCATCGCAAGTGCTTAGCGTTATTGAACGTCTTAAACGCGAAGGCAACCTAGACGCGATGCAACTGGTTCACTTCCACCTTGGTTCACAGATGGCAAACATCCGTGATGTACGCAATGGTGTGAACGAGTCTGCACGTTTCTACTGCGAACTACGCGCACTCGGTGCAAACATCGAGTACTTCGATGTGGGCGGCGGCTTGGCAGTGGATTATGACGGCACACGCAGCCAATCATCGAATTCGATGAACTACGGCCTTGCAGAATACGCACGTAATATTGTGAACACAGTGGGCGATGTGTGTCTGCAATACGAACAACCAGTGCCAGTGATCATTTCGGAATCGGGTCGCTCGCTAACAGCGCACCACGCTGTATTGATTTCTAACGTAATTGGTACCGAGTCGTACCTACCGGAAGAAGTACATGAGCTTGATGAGGACGCTCCGCTTTTGCTACAAAACATGTGGCGAAACTGGGAAAACTTGCAAGATGGTACAGACGCTCGTGCGTTAATTGAGATTTACAATGATACCCAAAGTGATTTGGCAGAAGTGCACTCTCAATTTGCTACAGGTGTGCTTAACTTGGAACAACGTGCGTGGGCAGAACAATTGTCACTGCGCATTTACTTCGAATTAAGCCGAAAGATGAGCACTAAGAATCGCTTCCACCGTCCGATTCTGGACGAGTTGAGCGAACGTCTTGCGGATAAGTTCTTCGTGAACTTCTCTCTCTTCCAATCTCTACCAGATGCTTGGGGTATTGATCAGGTGTTCCCTGTTCTGCCACTTTCTGGTCTTGGCGAGGCGGAAGAACGTCGTGCAGTGATGTTGGACATCACATGTGACTCTGATGGCGCGATCGATCACTACGTTGATGGTCAAGGCATCGAGAGCACGCTACCTGTACCAGCTTGGAGCAAAGACAAACCGTACCTAATGGGCTTTTTCCTAGTAGGCGCATACCAAGAAATCCTTGGTGACATGCACAACCTATTTGGTGATACCCACAGTGCTGTAGTCAATGTTGATGAACACGGTCAATTTGAGATCAGTTACATCAACGAAGGTGATAGTGTAGAAGACATGATGCGCTACGTTCATATCGACGTGGATGCGATTCGTGACAATTATAAACAATTGGTTTCACAGCGAGTTGAAGCCAATGAACAAGCACAAATCCTAGCAGAACTAGAACAAGGTCTAGCAGGATACACCTATTTAGAGGACTTCTGATATGAATGATTTGTTTACTAAAACTGATTATTCGCTTTACTCCAACTCTATGTCGTTTTTACGTCTGCCGTACATTCGTAACCCGGTATCGGCAGACGCAGACGTTGTGGTGTTGGGAGTCCCTCTGGACATGGCAACATCTGGTCGTCCAGGTGCGCGTATGGGTCCAGATGCAATTCGCCGTGCCTCAGTCAACTTGGCATGGGAAGGTAAGAAGTTCCCTTGGAGCTTCAACGTATTGGATAAACTGAAAGTGATCGACGCAGGTGATCTCGTGTTCGATTGCGGTGATGCGGAAGATTTTACTTACCGCCTTGAAGCGGTAACCAGTGAAATTCTAAAAAGTGGTAAAACCATGTTGGGATTGGGCGGTGACCACTTCATCACGCTACCTATCCTGCGTGCCTATGCGAAGCATCATGGCCAAATGGCGTTGATTCACTTTGATGCTCATACGGACACCTATGCAAATGGCAGTTCATACGACCACGGTACGATGTTCTACCATGCGCCGAAAGAAGGTTTGATCTCAGCAAAGAACTCAATACAAATCGGCATTCGTACGGAGTACAAACAGCAAGATCACGGCTTCAATGTGATTAATGCGATGCAAGCGAATGACATGTCGGTGAACGAGATCCTAGAAGAAATTCGTCGCACCGTCGCAGACAAGCCAGTATATGTCACTTTTGACATCGACTGCTTAGACCCGGCCTTCGCACCGGGAACTGGTACACCAGTTTGTGGTGGCTTGAACTCAGACAAAGCGCTGAAAATTATTCGTGGTTTAGCCGGCATGAATATCGTGGGTATGGATGTTGTCGAAGTATCGCCTCCATACGACCACAGTGATGTTACCGCACTAGCGGGAGCAACCATCGCACTAGAAATGCTTTACGCATACGCATCTGAGCGCGAATAGACATAATCATTTCTAAGGGAGCTTCGGCTCCCTTTTCTTTCTGATGCCTTCCTCTACCTTTTATTCACTCGTTTCATCTTGAACTCAGATCAACCGAGCAGACGCTTTATTTTTGCACTTTAACCATTAAAACCAGTTACCTATAAGGCTCATTCTATTCACGAAAAGTAAAAGATTTAACGTAATTAGACAAAGAAATGCACCGCTTTTTGAAAACAAAATCGGATTAGTTTTTCTAATTTAAATCATAGATTTTTATCTTGCTCAACTTCACACTTTCCGATTGCTAATTATACAAGCAAGCACTATTATCTCGCGCAAATATCCCCGCAACACAAGAAGTCAGTTGGCACTCTGTAAAAGAGCGCTAAGGTTTTTTACGTCTTAAACTTTTTGGAGAGATACGCAAATGTCTGCTTCGTTTCCATTAGCGAAACTTACCTTTTTAATCGCTATATTGACTGCCGTGGGTCAAATGACCCAGACAATGTACGTGCCTTCAATCGGTCATATGGCGGGCGAGTTTTTGGTATCTGCGTCATCACTTCAAGC
>NZ_JAWOVM010000119.1:0-9872 GCF_033339895.1 Vibrio sp. 1751 | reverse complement strand
AACATCATGCCTTGCGTTCTTCCGGTTTTGGGGATGAAGCTAAGTAGTATTGTTGCCGCTCAAGGTATCGAGCGTCGTCAAATTCGCGCTCAGTTTGTTGCCTCGTCACTTGGTATATTAACGTCGTTCTGGATTCTCGCTGGTTTTATTTTGGTGCTTAAGCTAACAGGTAATGCCATTGGCTGGGGCGTGCAATTTCAAAGCCCTTGGTTCTTAGGTTTGATGGTGTTGGTCACCACTTTGTTTGGGGCCAATATGCTGGGGCTGTTTGAAATCCGTCTATCATCGGGTACCAATACATGGCTGGCCTCGAAAGGTGATAACTCCCTAGTTGGTCACTATGTTCAAGGTATGTTTGCCACATTGCTTGCGACACCTTGCTCCGCGCCTTTCCTGGGAACAGCCGTGGCGTTTGCCTTGGGTGCCGACGTATTAACGTTATTTGCAACTTTTACAGCATTAGCATTGGGTATGGCACTGCCTTGGATCTTAGTCGCTGTGTTTCCAAGTATCGCGCTGAAACTACCAAAGCCTGGCTCGTGGATGAATGTCGTTAAAATAGTGTTTGGCATAATGATGTTGGCAACCAGCGTTTGGCTACTTTCATTAATGGCAAATCATGTTCCGATGTTATGGATTGCACTTATCGCTGTGGCTGCTTTTGTTGTAATGATGGCAAGAGTTAAGAAAGTGTATGGTGAGAAAGCGCTTGCTGTATCCGGAACTGCGTCATTAGTGTTGATAGCTGGTGGCCTGTTACTTGGTAGTGTCACTGCCGACCAATGGGCGACACCGCTTCCTGAGGACTTAGCGTGGCAGAAGCTTTCTAACTCGGCGATTGAAGATCACGTCAATAATGGGCGAGTGGTGTTTGTGGATGTCACTGCGGATTGGTGTGTCACGTGTAAAGCGAACAAGATCGGTGTGATCTGGCAAGATCCTGTCTACTCATTGCTGCAAAGCCCTAATGTAGCGACGTTAAAAGGGGATTGGACACATCCGGACGGCTCGGTAACTGACTTTTTACGAGCTCATGGGCGTTACGGTGTGCCGTTTAACATCGTCTATGGCCCGGCAGCGCCACAAGGTATCCCGTTACCTGTGATCCTGACTGATGATGTTGTTTTAAGTGCGGTGAAGCAAGCGAGTGGGGGAGCTATTCAATGAGTTCGACAAAGCGGCGTAGAACATTCCGATATTGGCTCGTTCAAATCGTACAGATGGTGCTCATTGTCACCGTCATTTCCATCGCGATGGATTGGTATCGCACTAAAGATATTCCTAAACAGGAGGCACCACCATTGAGCTCAGTATTGAGCGATGGTGAACACTTCGATGCAATCGCGCAAAGTTATGAACAACCTGTCGTTGTTTATTTTTGGGCGACTTGGTGTCCCGCTTGTAAATTTGTAAGCCCAAGCGTGAGCTGGCTGAGTGATGACTACACCGTAGTTGGCGTTTCTGGCTCGTCGGGACCGAATGAGCGTGTGGCGCAGTTTATGAGGGCAAAAGAATATCGTTTCGAAAACATAAACGATCCTTCAAGCGATATTATGCGCGAATGGAAAATTAGCGTGACCCCAACCATTTATGTTTTAAGAAATGGTGAAATTTCCTCCGTCACAACTGGCGTTACTACTCCGATAGGAATATTAGCGAGAATTTGGTTAGCTCGATAACGCAATAAAAATCCGATATTCAAAATATTGAGTATCGGATTTTTTTGTTGTCCTAAACAACCAGTCGGTCACATACCATAAAGAACTAGTCAACCAATAAGTGTCTAGATGCTTATTGCGTGTTACATTCGAGCATCGTTCTGGTTATCAAGGAGGAAACGATGAACGTAGCAAAAATGTATGATGATGTGTCGGATCGCTATCAAAAGTTGGTGGACGACAGTCACTACGTCGGTCCACGTTGGATTTCTGAGAAGTTAAAAACCTCTCCCATCGAGCAAGGCTCGGTTCTCGACCTAGCCTGTGCGACTGGCAGTATCGGACATGTCGTAAAAAGTCACTATCCAGAACTCGCCATCCATGGCTTAGACATCTCGTCCAAAATGGTTGATAAAGCGCGCCAAACTAACCTCTATCAAGGCGTCGCGGTTCATAACCTCGATGAGCCATTTTCCCCTTTGTTTGAGCAAACCTTCGACCTTATCACCGCACTTGGTTTTACTGAGTTTCTAGCAGAGCCTCAACAACTTTTGGAGTGTATTTCGCATAAGCTAACTGCGAATGGACGATGTTTTATCAGCTTTCAATACCACGATCCGAATGGACAAGATTTGCCTCGAAATACTTATAGTGGATCGGTCGTGCATAAGGCATATACCGAAAGTGAAGTTGAGCAACTCTGTCAGCAAGCGGGGTTGGAAGTGGTTTCCCTAGAAAATGTGATTGGTTACGTATCTGGTGTTGGTTATGTGTGTCGATACTTGATGCTAGAGCTGAAAAAGTCACACCGCTGAAATAAGTAACAAACAAGGATTGTTTTTGAAAACACAAGATTTAACCGAGTTCGGGTCAGGCATTGAATACGATGCTCAATACGACCAGCATTACCATCACGACATTGCCTTCATCACAAGGTTAATCGAAGAAGCCAATGCTCGAAGTGTATTGGATGTCTGTTGTGGTTCCGGGATTGTCACGATTCCAGTCTCTGAGCAACTCAACGAAGCCATTGGCATTGATATTTCTGAAGGGATGCTCAAACACGCAAAGGACAAAGCCAAAAACAGGAGTAACTTGCGTTTTCTTCATCTCGACGCAACCCAGTTTTCGTTAGGTAAGAAGTTTGACCTAGCCATAATGACAGGGAATGCATTCCAAGCCTTTTTAAGTGATGAGATGCTAGCAGGTGCACTGAGCTCAATCTCAAGACACCTCGAAAAAGGTGGGCGATTTGTTTTCGATACGCGGTTACCAACGCCAGAAAATCTAGAATTGGATCATGAGATGGTGCTGTGGCAAACCTATGTTTCCCCAACCTATGGTGAAGTGAGTTATTTCGGTATGAAGGCCGAGTATGACTTGCAAACGTCCATCATGTATTTGAACAAAGAGCGCCATTTTGAAAGTGGAACGATTGAGCATTCCAGTATTGATTTAAAATATCGTCCGCTAGAAGACATAGAGGGTTTCCTTGAACAAGCGGGATTCAGAATCATAGAGGAGTACCAATCTTGGTCAGCGCAAGTATTTGAGGCGAATGCCAACTCGCTTGTCTGTGTGGCTGAGAAAATATAAATCAATGTTGAGGGATACAATGCAAGGATTTCGAATTACTATGTCGTTAGATGACATGGATTTAGGCGTTATCTACCAGTTCATTTCAAACAGTTACTGGGGAAAGGGCATTCCAAGAAAACGCTTTGAGAAGTCATTGCGCCATTCGTTCTGTTTCGCGGTTTTGGATGATGAAAATCAACTCGTTGCTTTTGCTCGGTTAATTACCGATCGTACCACGTTTGCGTACCTTGCCGATGTGTTTGTTGTGGAGGTACACCGTGGTAAAGGCATCAGTAAGTGGTTGATCTCAGAAATTATTGCTCATCCAGAGCTACAAGGCTTACGCCGTATGATGCTTGCAACCCGCGATGCTCATGGGTTGTACGAACAGTTTGGGTTCACTCCTATTGCTCCAGTAGAAAACTTCATGCAAATCTGGAAACCGAATGTTTATCAGAGCTAAATCATGATGAGAGTTGAATCTCAACAAGTAGCAATCAGATACCTCAAAACAACAGACGCTGCTCCCCTGTTTGAAAACTATTTAGGCGATGAGCAAGCATGTCGCTTCCTCAATCGCCAAGTCCACCAAAATGTTAATCAAACCCTTGAAGCTATCGAAAGATGGCGTGCTCAATATGATCAAAAGTCTCCCAATCTATTAGTCTTCGCTATTGAAGAACTCACTTCTCAAACTCCTATAGGCTGTCCGGTGCTGATACCTGAGCAAGACAGCAGTGAAATCCATTTTGGTGTATCTGCTCGCTATCAGGGAAAAGGCTATGCAACCCAAGCCTGCAAACTTGGCGTTGTTTACCTGCAAAGCTTGGGTATACGCGCATTCGCACTACCCCGCATATTGGCAACCACGCGAGTATTCGTGTGTTGGAGAAATGTGGCTTTATCAGCCAAGGCATTTTAAAAGCGCATGCAGTTTTTCCTGCTTTAGGACGTGAGGCGCAAGACTGTATGGATATGCGATTGGAGGATACAGATCGGCGCCATTTTGCACATTGTTCAGAATGAAAAGGGTGGCGGTTGAAACGAGCGGTTACAGAGCTTGTTAGTCGCCATCGTAGACAACGTCTTTGCTGAATGATTCTTTAGTTTTTGATTGTCAGAGCCGACTGACAAAACCATACCAACTGTGACAACCAAACCGCTATTAAAGCAGGATATTATTCCTTCAACTTTGTGTTTTAGGAGTAGTCATTAGACTACCCAATAATTGTTGGAATAAATAATGACGAAACGTTGGTTTGTCTCCGCTGTGAGCTTCGCGCTGCTCGGCGGTGGTACGTATTTCTATCTCCAATCTGCTGCTCAACCAGAATTGCTGCCTACATTGATTGTGGAAAAAGGCACGATTGAAAAACAAGCGGTGGCTGTTGGTAAAATTGTCCCTGCACACTCCGTGTCTATCAAGTCACAAATCGACGGTATCGTCGGTGAAATTTACGCGAAAGTTGGTGAAAAGGTGAAGCAAGGCCAGCCGCTGATCAAAGTGCGTCCAAACCCAACACCCCAAGCATTAACGGATGCATCGGCAGAGCTCATGCGTAGCGAAGCCGATCTGGAATCCGCCAAACAAAAACTGTCCAACTTAGAAAGCTTGGTCAAGCAGGACATTATTCCAAGTAACTACGACGAATACGTAAGTGCGCGCTCGGCAGTCAAATCTGCGCAAGCGGACGTATTGCAAAAGCGCCAGAATCTCGAACTCATCCGCAGTGGTGAGGCGTCTATCGGCGATGCACGTTTAACGTCGACGATCTACGCGCCAATTGATGGCACGGTACTCAACCAGAAAGTTGAGGTCGGAGAGCCGATCATCTCGACTCAATCAAGCCAAGCCGCGACTGAAATGATGTCATTGGCCGACATGAACAGTCTGATTTTTAAAGGTAGCGTCAGTGAGCATGATGCTGCGCAGTTGTCTCCGGGAATGCCCGTTATGTTGACGGTTGCGCCTTATCCTGATGTGGCGATTTCTGGTGTGCTAACCAAAGTGGCGATTCAATCTGAGAACCTTAACTCACCAGAGGGCAATGCTTCTGCAAAAAGTTTTGATAACGGTTTTGAGGTTGAAGTGGGAGAACTCAAGATCCCACAAGATGTGTTGCTTCGTTCTGGTTTTTCATCGACGGCTCAAATCATTCTGAAGAAGTCTGAAAACGTGCTCACTCTACCGGAGCGCGCTCTGCAATTTGATGGTGACGCACCGAATGTTCTGATCCCCGATAGCTCAGAACAAGGGTTTCATAAACAACCTGTGAAACTCGGTCTGTCAGATGGCATCAATGTCGAAGTGCTTGACGGCGTGGAGCTTGATGAAGAGGTTATCGACAACAGTATGATGGGAGCGGCGCATGGTTAAGCTGCAACGACCAACAATCGCCTTTGTATTGTTGGCTACCACGCTCAGTTTGCCTACCTATGCAATTTCTATTGAACAAGCTTGGCAACAAGCAAAGCAGAACGATCCAAATTACGAAAAAGCGAAAATCGGCGTCCAGCTTGGCGAGGTTGGCGTACAGAGTAGCCGCAGTGCGTTATTGCCGGGTTTAAGTGCCAGTGCGTCAGCGGATTGGAATGAGTCCTCAAGCCATTCGAACAGTTACGGCGCTACCTTATCTCAAACTATTTGGGATAGCAGCTTGTGGTCGGAACTGGATCAAGCGAATGCCAATTATCTCAAAGCACAGTTAGAGCTATCTCAATCACATAACGAGCTTGCGCAGAAGTTGCTCACCGCTTACCTAGATGTGGCAAGCGCACAGGGCGACCTCAAATTGGCACAGTCCAAGCTGGAGGAGGGGAAAGAACTTCTCAACATCATTGAGAAACGCTATCGAGCAGGCAAAGTGAAGTCGGTTGATGTTGAAGAGATGCGAGCGAATCAAGTCTCTGAGCAAGCAAGTATCCTCAATGCAAAAGCCGATCTCGAAGTGAAAAAAGCAGAGCTTGCGGCGTTAATCAATCAAATGCCGGAGAGTGTCGACCAAATTCGAACGGATTCTCTAATTCAGCCGCCGATGCTGGTGGACTCTCTGGAGCAATGGCTAAAGCTGGCGAAAGACAGCAGTCCAGAGCTGTTGGTAGCGGCGCAGATGGTGAAAGCGAGCGAGTTCGCGAAAGATTCAGCTAAAGGTGGATACTACCCGACCGTCAAAGGCAGTGTGGGCTACAGCGATGGTGACAATCGTTCAAACGGCGAGTTTAACGCTGGGATTAGTTTGAGTTTGCCGATTGACCTCAATGGTGCAGTGCGAGCGAGAGTGGACGAAGCATCGTTGAACATTTTAAACGCCAAGCAAGATATGCGTAGAGTGGAAATTGATATTCAGAAACGAGTTATTCAGCAGTTTACGCAGGTCGATATCAACTGGAATCAAGTTTTGATAGCGAACGAGCTGGTTGAGTCGCGCGCCAGAGTGTTGCAAAGCAAAGAGAAACTTTACGACGCTGGTCTGCTTGAAGTGTCGGAAGTTATCAGTGCACACAACAGCTTGTTTGAGGCGAAAAACAGTCTGCAAACCAACTTGTACAGCTATTGGCGTAAGAGAATCGGCTTACTGCAAACCGCAGGGAAACTCGATGACGATACCATGGCGTTGATCTCTCGGGCTTTTCATTCATGAGCAGCCTGTTGCAGCAAACTTGGCAAACGTTGATGGCGCACCGCATGAAAAGCGTGCTAGCCATTATCGCGATTGCTTGGGGCGTGATCTCTGTGGTGGTGTTAATCGCACTTGGCGAAGGCTTTTATCGCCATCAGACCCAGTCGTTTTCATTTATGATTAACAATGTGCAAGTGGTGTTTCCGTCGAGTACCAGTAAACCGTGGCAAGGGTTACCTTCAAGACGCCAAATTGATATACCACAAGAAAAAGTCGACATGATCAAACAGTCGGGCTTCGTGCAACAGGCGTCGAGCGTTTACGCCAAATGGGATGCGAATATCACCAATCTCAAAGGACAGAACTTATCGAGTACGGTCAGCGGTATTGGTATGTCTTACTTTCCTTTAATGCAACGCAAGCTGCAATCCGGTTCGAGAAACCTGTCACCAAGTGATATGGACAACCACACTCGCGTGGCGGTGTTAGGCGACCAAATTGCGCAAATGGGCGGAATCCAAATCGGGGATAGGCTCAAAGTTAACGGCATTCCGTTTTTGGTGATTGGGATAACCGTCGGTGAGGACACTGGCATTTCATTCGGCGATAGCCGCACGGTTTTCATTCCTCAAACAACGTACCGCGATTTGTGGGATGCGAAACCTTGGATGGTATTGATGAAGCCGAGAGACGGGATGGATGCACCGTCGTTTCGACAAAATATCGTGAACTTTTTCGCCAAGCAGCTTCATTTTGACCCAAGTGATAAAGATGCGGTCGAATTACCCGATTTTAGTGAAGGTGCGGCGGTCATCAGTGGAATTTTGCGTGGCATTCAGATTTTTCTCGGAGCGAGTGGCGCGATGACCATGGCGGTCGGTGCGCTTGGCGTTGCCAACATCATGTTTTTATCTGTCACGGAGCGCACGCGTGAAATCGGTGTGCGTTTGGCGATCGGGGCGACTCAAAAATCCATACTCAGTCAGTTTATTCTTGAAGGGCTTATTTTGGTAGCTGTGGGCACGGCATTAGGTCTGATGTTTTCGTATGCCGTGGTGTCTGTCCTAAGCAGCATGGCATTACCGGAATGGATTGGTTTACCTGTGATCACGCCAGATTCCATTGCTTGGTCTTTACTTGTGACGCTTATCTTGGCATTGATGGCATCGTATTTCCCAGCAAGGCGAGCATCGCGTCTCACGCCAGTCATTGCTTTGAGTGCGAGGGCCTAGTCATGTTGTTACCGATGAGACAAATTTTCCAAGAAATGGCTGCAGAAAAGCTGAGATTGGGTTTGACCATTCTGGCTGTAGCGTGGGCGACCCTCTGTATCGCTGCTATGTTGGCGGTAGGTGAGGGTATTCGTCAGGGCGTATTGAAAACCGCACAAAATGGTAACGGCAACTTGATTTATTTGACCGGAGGGATGGCCACCGTCGACCACGGTGCTTTTCACCAAGGCAAGTTTCTGACATTAAAAATGGACGATTCAGAGGTCGTTCGAGCGTTACCCGATGTAAAAAGTGTTGCGCCAACTGCAAAGTGGAAAGAGCGCATCACCGTTGGTGACAGAAGCTCGTGGCAAGAGCCGTTAGCGGTCACGAGCGAGTTTCAATCCATGACCAATTTGGTGCCGATGGCGGGGGGGCGATGGTTAAACCCACTCGATCAAAAAGAGACGCGCAAAGTCGTTGTACTGGGTTATGAACTGGCAGCCGACTTATTCAACCCGAATGAGGACTTTAGTTGGTTTGCGACAGTCACATTGCAAGTCAACCCTGTGGGGAAAAAGGTAAAAATCGGCAATGAGGAGTTAACAGTTGTGGGCGTATTGGAGAAAAACAGCGCCCAAATAGAACTGGGGGATCTTATCAACTATTCCAGCTTTGTGCCGTTAGCGACGTGGAAGCGATTTCATGTCAACGGTGAAATTGGTGGCATCAATGTGCAACCACAAGCCGATGTAGACCGAGAAGCCTTAGCAAAGACGATCAGGCAAGTGATTGCCCGTAAACACGGCGCAAGTGTCAGTGATGAACAGGTCGTCCAAGTCGATGATATGTTCCTTAAACAAAAGAGTATGCAGCAGTTTCTGATAGGTTTGCAGAGTTTTCTTGGCATTATCGGCTTCGTGACGTTAGCTGTTGCTGGCGTTGGCATCGCCAATGTGATGTATGCCACCGTAAAGCGATCTACGCGTGATATCGGCGTGCGCATGGCAGTCGGTGCAACCCCAACTGCCATTCGCATGCACTATTTAGTACAGTCTTTATTGACAATGTTGATGGGGGGGGCGCTTGGGTTAGCCGTGACGTACGCGCTGGTGTCTGCCATCAGTTCCATTCCTTTAGAGGGCAATGCCTTTTATGAACAACTGGGTAAACCTGTCCCTGAGTTGTCGTGGGTCGTTGTCGCGATTGTCATCCTCACCTTAATGATCATTGGTGTGGCCTCGGCATGGTTACCTGCAAACCGAGCCGCAAAAGTCAGCCCGTTGGAGGCGCTACAAAGTGAATAACAACAATAACTCTGGAGAGAACATGTCGAAGCCGCTTGTTGAGCTGACCAACATCTGTAAATACTACTCAAGCGGGGAGGCGGAAGTTCGCGCGCTAGACGGCGTTGACTTAACCATTAATCAAGGCGAGTTTCTTTCGATTCTTGGCCCGTCCGGTTCGGGTAAGTCAACGTTGATGAACATGCTCGGCTGTTTAGATAAGTCCACCGATGGCGAGTACCAACTTGGCGGCCAAAACGTCGCAAGTTTAAGTGCGAATGAGCTGGCTGGCATTCGTAACCAAAAGATTGGATTTGTCTTCCAAAGCTTTAACTTATTGGAATATGCGACGGCGCTTGATAACGTGGCGCTGCCGTTGGTTTACTCTGGCATCAAAGTCAAAGAACGTCGCCAGCGCGCCGCCAAATTGCTAGAGCAAGTCGGACTAGGGGATCGTTTAGACCATAAACCAAACCAGCTTTCTGGTGGTCAAAAACAGAGAGTTGCTATCGCCAGAGC
>NZ_JAWOVM010000118.1:0-10104 GCF_033339895.1 Vibrio sp. 1751 | reverse complement strand
ACACGGTGCCCCCACTGAGTAATTGAATTATCGGAAAAGACTGGCAATTTTACCTGTTGATAACCAAGATCGCCAGCGATTGATCGACGATCCAGTGAATAAGATCCAAGTTATTCACAATTATTTCTGCAAACTTGATGAGATCAACACACCTTGCCCCAAATTTGCCCACACAACGATCCACAATTGGGCAAAATTCACAAGATCGAGCGATTGGTGATAAGTCTGTGTATTATTTTATTCCCAATGCTGATTTTGTCGATCATTTCGCTAGGTTCAGTTCGCATTTTCGTCACATTTAACATTCTTCTTCTATTATCTAATAACTCACAGGTCTAGGTTATTGCTCTTGGTTATTTATTTAATTGAGCTAACTAACAGTAGTATTTCCAACCATAAAATTATGGAGATGTATTATGAAAAACTGGATTAAGGTTGCCGTTGCAGCCATTGCACTGTCGGCAGCAACCGTACAAGCCGCTACTGAAGTCAAAGTTGGTATGTCAGGTCGCTACTTCCCGTTTACTTTTGTAAAGCAAGACAAGCTACAAGGCTTTGAAGTCGACATGTGGGATGAAATTGGTAAACGTAACGATTACAAAATCGAATACGTAACAGCCAACTTCTCTGGTTTATTTGGTCTTTTAGAAACTGGTCGTATCGATACGATCTCCAACCAAATCACCATGACTGACGAGCGTAAAGCTAAATACCTATTTGCTGACCCTTACGTTGTAGATGGCGCACAAATTACCGTGCGTAAAGGCAACGACAGCATCAAAGGTGTTGACGATCTTGCAGGCAAGACCGTTGCGGTGAACCTAGGCTCTAACTTTGAGCAACTGCTGCGTCAATACGACAAAGACGGCAAGATCAACATTAAAACGTACGACACAGGTATCGAACATGACGTGGCGCTCGGTCGTGCAGACGCGTTTGTAATGGATCGTCTTTCTGCGTTAGAGCTGATTAAGAAAACTGGCCTTCCTCTGGAATTGGCAGGCGAACCGTTTGAGACAATTCAAAACGCATGGCCTTTCGTTGACAACGAGAAAGGTCGTAAGCTGCAAGAAGAAGTAAACAAAGCACTGGCTGAGATGCGCGCAGATGGTACAGTAGAGAAAATTTCCGTGAAGTGGTTTGGCGCTGACATCACGAAATAAGAACTCTTTGTACTTTAGGCCGCAAAGTGGTATCACTCTCGGACTAAAATAAACTTACGTAAAGGTGGAACTTGTTTTCCACCTTTTCTTTTCTCTAGCCTTTAGGTAAGCCGTATGGGATTTGACTTTAATTACATGTTGGAACTGCTGCCGATATTGCTGAAATATCTTGGCACAACCATGGAAATGGCGACATGGGGATTGGTGTTTTCGCTGATTTTATCCGTCATTTTAGCCAATATTCGCGTATTTAAACTGCCAGTTCTGGATCAATTAAGCCAACTGTACATCAGCTTCTTCCGTGGCACCCCACTGTTGGTTCAGCTTTTCCTGCTTTATTACGGCTTACCGCAAATTTTTCCATTGATGGTCGGTATCGACGCCTTTTCAGCAGCGGTAATCGGTTTAACGCTGCACTTTGCCGCTTATATGGCGGAAAGTATTCGTGCCGCCATTATTGGTATTGATCGCAGCCAAATGGAAGCGAGCTTATCGGTCGGTATGACGACATCCCAAGCAATGCGCCGAGTTATTTTACCTCAAGCAACGCGTGTCGCACTGCCTTCATTGATGAACTATTTCATCGATATGATCAAGTCAACGTCTCTCGCTTTCACGCTTGGTGTGGCCGAAATCATGGCGAAAGCACAGATGGAAGCCTCATCAAGTTTCCGTTTCTTTGAAGCTTTCCTTGCGGTTGCTCTTATTTACTGGGGCGTGGTGGTGATTCTGACTCGCGTACAAATCTGGGCAGAAGCAAAACTGAATAAGGCGTACGTACGATGATTAAGTTAGAAAATATTCACAAACGTTTTGGTGAGACTGAAGTGCTGAAAGGCATCGACCTCGATATTAAGCAAGGTGAGATCATCGTGATTATCGGCTCAAGTGGTACGGGTAAATCAACCTTGCTGCGTACGGTGAACTTTCTAGAACAAGCAGATGAAGGTCGTATCACGATAGATGACATCTCCGTTGATACTCAAAAACACACTAAAGCCGAAGTATTAGCGCTGCGTCGTCGAACTGGCTTTGTGTTCCAAAACTATGCCCTGTTTGCCCACATGAATGCGCGCCAGAACATTGCCGAAGGTCTAGTGACCGTTCGAGGTTGGAAAAAAGCCGATGCTCTCAAACGAGCGCAACAAATTCTGGATGACATCGGTCTTGGGGATAAAGGCGATAGTTATCCAGCGGCATTATCTGGCGGCCAACAACAACGTGTGGGTATCGGCCGAGCGATGGCGCTACAACCAGAACTGCTGTTGTTTGACGAACCAACTTCTGCGCTGGATCCTGAATGGGTCGGTGAAGTTCTCTCATTAATGAAGAAGTTAGCTAATCAGCATCAAACCATGCTGGTGGTGACGCACGAGATGCAATTCGCGAAAGAAGTCGCTGATAGAGTGATCTTCATGGCGGAAGGCAATATCGTTGAGCAAGGTTCTCCACAGGATATCTTCGATAATCCACAAGATCCTCGTTTGAAAAAATTCCTTAACCAAGTAGGAATAGAGTAACGATCAAGCATCAGGATCGATTGATCCTTGAGATTTTACTCACACTACGTATAATCGCCCGGCCGGAATTTCGTACTCATTGAGTCATTGACACATTATGTGAGTGTGATTACAATTCCGCCTCTTTGTTGAGAGGCGTCGGTTGTCCTTCTCTATATAAAGAGCTTCTTTATATAAGAAAGCAAATACCCACGCCGGGTTTAACAAGAACCTAAAACTACTGATCAGTAAAGGTAATTATCATGAAACGCACTTTTCAACCTACAGTTCTAAAGCGCAAGCGTACTCACGGCTTCCGTGCTCGCATGGCAACTAAGAACGGTCGTAAAGTTATCAACGCACGTCGTGCAAAAGGCCGTGCGCGCCTATCAAAATAATCGCTAGTTTATTTTGAACACGTACGCGTTTAATCGGGAGTTACGTTTGTTAACTCCCGAGCATTATCAAAACGTCTTCCAGCAAGCTCATCGAGCTGGCTCGCCTCATTTCACCATCATTGCTCGCAATAACAAACTTTCTCACCCACGATTAGGTTTAGCGGTTCCCAAAAAGCAAATCAAAACGGCTGTCGGTCGTAACCGATTTAAGCGTTTGGCTCGTGAAAGCTTTCGTAACAATCAACATCAGCTTCCAAACAAAGATTTTGTTGTGATTGCAAAGAAAAGCGCGCAAGATTTAAGCAATGAGGAAATTTTTAAGTTGTTTGATAAGCTATGGCAACGCCTGTCTCGCCCTTCACGTGGATAGCCATTGGGCTCGTTTATCTGTATCGCTGGTTTATCAGCCCTTTGATTGGTCCTCGTTGCCGGTTCACACCAACCTGTTCCACTTACGCGCTAGAAGCTTTGAGAGCTCACGGTTTTGTAAAAGGATGTTGGTTATCAGGCAAACGTCTATTAAAATGCCACCCTTTGAATGAAGGGGGGTATGACCCCGTTCCACCAGTCCAAAAACAAGACAGAGATAACTAACGATGGATTCTCAACGTAATATCCTGCTCATCGGTTTGGCCCTGGTTTCTTTTTTGCTGTTTCAACAATGGCAAGTTGCAAAGAATCCAGAACCTCAAGCAGTTGAACAGGCTCAATCAAGCAGCACTCTACCTGCACCATCTTTTGCTGATGAACTTGACCCAGTTCCTGGTCAACAGCAAGCTTCTGCAAAAACTATCACAGTAACGACTGATGTTTTAACTCTGTCGATCGACACCGTTGGTGGCGATGTGGTACATGCCAACCTTAACGAATACTCTGCTGAGTTAGATTCATCAGATTCCTTTGTTCTGCTTAAAGACGCTCAAGGTCACCAATTTATCGCTCAAAGCGGTCTAGTGGGTCCTCAAGGTATCGACTTGAGCAGCACAAATCGCCCTCACTACAACGTAAGTGCAGACAGCTTCACAATGGCTGACGGTCAAGATGAACTTCGCGTTCCGATGACATTCACTGCAAACGGTATCGAATACACCAAAACTTACATCTTTAAACGCGGCAGCTACGCGCTTAATGTTGAATACGATGTAGTGAACAACTCAGGCAACAACGCAACATTTGGTATGTACGCTCACCTACGTCAAAACCTAATGGACGATGGTGGTAGCATCACAATGCCTACTTACCGTGGTGGCGCATACTCAACAGAAGATACGCGTTACAAGAAGTACAGCTTTGATGATATGCAGGATCGCAACCTGTCTCTTAACCTAGCCGATGGCCAAGGTTGGGCAGCAATGATTCAGCACTACTTTGCCGCAGCTTGGATCCCACGTAACGAACCAGGTACTAACCTATACACTCGTGTAATTGGCAACCTAGGCGACATCGGCGTTCGTATGCCGAACAAAACTATCGCAACAGGCGATCAGGCTAAGTTTGAAGCAACACTTTGGGTTGGTCCAAAACTGCAAGATGAAATGGCAGAAGTGGCACCTAACCTAGACCTAGTAGTGGACTACGGCTGGTTATGGTTCATTGCGAAGCCTCTTCATATGTTGCTTTCATTCATCCAGAGCTTTGTTGGTAACTGGGGTGTGGCAATCATCTGCCTGACCTTCATCGTTCGTGGTGCAATGTACCCACTAACAAAAGCGCAATACACGTCTATGGCGAAAATGCGTATGCTTCAGCCTAAGCTGCAAGCAATGCGTGAGCGTATCGGTGATGACCGTCAGCGCATGAGCCAAGAAATGATGGAACTGTACAAGAAAGAGAAAGTGAACCCACTAGGTGGTTGTTTACCTCTTATCCTACAGATGCCTATCTTCATCGCGCTTTACTGGGCACTAATGGAATCGGTTGAGCTACGTCACTCTCCATTCTTCGGTTGGATTCATGACCTTTCAGCGCAGGACCCATACTACATCCTGCCTCTACTGATGGGTGCGTCAATGTTCCTAATCCAGAAGATGAGCCCGACAACGGTAACGGATCCAATGCAGCAGAAGATCATGACCTTTATGCCGGTTATGTTTACCTTCTTCTTCTTGTTCTTCCCATCAGGTCTCGTTCTGTACTGGTTGGTGTCAAACATCGTAACGCTTATCCAGCAAACTCTGATCTACAAAGGATTAGAGAAAAAAGGCTTACACAGCAAGTAACCTTTTAGGAAATGATTGAGAAAGGCGGCCAAAAGGTCGCCTTTTTGTTTTTGGCTGATTACAATTCAGCTAATTAATTGTAATGGCTCCCTAGGTATCTTCCCTATAGCCCAGCTCAAAAGGCAAAATTATGACTACAGATACGATTGTCGCTCAAGCGACCGCGCCTGGTCGTGGCGGTGTCGGTATTATTCGTGTTTCTGGCCCTAAAGCCAACCAAGTGGCGTTAGAAGTCACTGGCAAAACACTAAAGCCCCGCTACGCAGAGTACCTGCCGTTTAAGTCAGAAGATGGCACTGTGCTTGATCAGGGCATCGCACTGTACTTCCCTAACCCACACTCATTTACAGGTGAAGACGTACTTGAGCTGCAAGGCCATGGCGGCCCTGTCGTGATGGATATGCTGATAAAACGCATTCTAGGTATAGATGGTATTCGAGCTGCTCGCCCTGGTGAGTTCTCTGAACGCGCATTTCTGAACGATAAACTCGACCTCGCTCAAGCCGAGGCGATCGCAGACCTCATTGATGCCAGTTCTGAAGAAGCAGCAAAATCGGCACTGCAATCCTTACAGGGCGCATTTTCAGGCCGCATTAATACCTTAGTTGAGTCGCTGATTCATTTGCGTATCTATGTTGAAGCAGCCATCGACTTCCCTGAAGAAGAGATCGACTTTTTGGCCGACGGTAAAGTGGCTGGTGACCTACAAGCCATCATCGACAACCTAGATGCGGTGCGCAAAGAAGCTAACCAAGGCGCTATTATGCGTGAAGGGATGAAAGTCGTGATTGCGGGTCGTCCAAATGCGGGCAAATCAAGCCTACTGAACGCGCTATCGGGTAAAGAATCTGCAATCGTAACCGACATCGCAGGAACCACGCGTGATGTACTGCGTGAGCATATCCATATTGATGGCATGCCACTACACATCATTGATACAGCAGGTTTGCGTGATGCTTCCGATGAAGTAGAGAAAATCGGTATCGAACGCGCGTGGGATGAAATAGCCCAAGCAGACCGCGTGTTGTTCATGGTGGATGGCACGACAACCGATGCCACCGATCCGAAAGATATCTGGCCAGATTTTGTGGATCGCCTACCAGACAACATTGGCATAACTGTGATCCGTAATAAAGCGGATCAAACGGGTGAAGATATGGGGATCTGCCACGTCAATAACCCTACTCTTATCCGTTTGTCAGCGAAGACTGGTGCAGGGGTTGAAGCTCTGCGCGATCATCTCAAGGAGTGTATGGGCTTCTCTGGCAACAGTGAAGGTGGGTTTATGGCTCGTCGTCGTCATCTCGATGCATTAGAACGTGCCGCACAGCACCTTCAAATAGGCCAGGAGCAGCTTGAAGGCTATATGGCAGGTGAAATATTGGCTGAAGAGCTACGCATCACCCAACAACATCTCAATGAGATTACCGGTGAGTTCAGTTCTGACGACTTACTGGGACGAATCTTCTCTTCATTCTGTATCGGGAAGTAAATAATCGAACGCGCGGTGCTGAGCTTAACTCACACCGCGTTTCTTTTTGTACGGCAAGCCATCCATGAGCTTTAGCCGTCGCATTCAATAAGGAAGAAGTATGATCCACATTATTACAGGCAGCACGTTAGGTGGCGCAGAATACGTAGGGGATCACCTGAGTGATCTACTCAACGAGAATGGATTTGAAACAACGATCCACAACCAGCCTTCCCTCAGTGATATCGAAAATCAAGGTACGTGGTTGGTGATCACCTCTACACATGGAGCTGGTGAGTATCCTGATAATATCCAACCTTTTATCGCAGCATTACAAAATACACCGCCAAAAATGACTGATGTAAAATTTGCGGTGATTGCGATTGGTGACTCTAGCTACGATACGTTCTGTGCCGCTGGTCAACACGCTTATGATTTATTAGAGGATATTGGTGCAACCCCTCTCGCAGATTGCTTTAAAATCGATGTACTGAGCCATGATGTGCCAGAAGACGCCGCAGAAATGTGGTTAAAAGAGAATATCGAACGTTTTTAAACTCACGACTTTCCCTTCAACAGAGTCGAAATTCGGCTCTGTTTTCTCCCATGTGAATAACTCCCACCAAATTATTTTGTTTAACCGCTCAAAAACCAACCAAACAGACTGTGGATAACTACAATAAGATCCAGTGATTTTCCTTTAGTTATCCCAATAACAACTTTGATCAATTTTACCCCCTGTGTATAACCACCACTTTTGATCCCAGGTAATCCTCGATCTGATCCAATCATGATCACAAGATATGATCCAAAGAAGATCCATGATCTTGTTGATCATTTTTAGGTTATCCACAGAAACGGTCGATCCTAATAGTAGATCTAATAAAAGATCATATATATAGATCTTATATATATTTATCTTGAAGCTTAAAACGGATAAAACGAGAAAACGTTTTTCTCTCTGGCATAAAGCAGGTAAAATACGGCTCCTTTATCTGTCCATTAAATCCCTTTGAATACCTGAGGTCAGTTCATGCTTTATCACGAAAACTTTGACGTCATTGTTGTCGGTGGCGGACACGCAGGAACGGAAGCCGCGCTCGCATCTGCACGCACAGGACAAAAAACGCTTCTCCTTACCCATAACATCGATACATTAGGCCAGATGTCTTGTAATCCGGCGATCGGTGGTATTGGTAAAGGTCACTTAGTAAAAGAAGTAGATGCTATGGGCGGTTTGATGGCTGAAGCCATCGACCATGCAGGTATTCAGTTTCGTACACTAAATGCCTCCAAAGGTCCTGCAGTACGAGCAACTCGAGCTCAAGCCGATCGCGCTCTGTACAAAGCGTACGTTCGTAATGCATTAGAAAATGCGCCTAACTTAACGTTGTTCCAGCAATCAGTTGATGATCTGATTGTTGAACAAGATCGCGCAGTTGGTGTGGTAACTCAAATGGGACTTCGCTTCCATGCGAAAGCCGTTGTGCTAACCGTGGGTACCTTCCTTGGTGGTAAGATCCACATAGGTATGGAAAGCTCGTCTGGTGGTCGTGCCGGGGATCCACCATCGATCGCATTAGCGGATCGACTGCGTGAACTGCCGTTCCGTGTGGATCGTTTAAAAACAGGTACTCCACCGCGCATTGATGCTCGTACTGTTGATTTTTCAGTGCTAGAAGCTCAGCACGGTGATAACCCAACGCCTGTATTCTCGTTCATGGGCAAACGTGAACAGCATCCGCGTCAGATTCCATGTTTCATCACCCACACCAATGAACAAACTCACGATGTGATCCGTAGTAACTTGGATCGCAGTCCAATGTACGCAGGTGTGATTGAAGGTATTGGTCCGCGTTACTGTCCGTCTATTGAAGACAAAGTGATGCGTTTCGCTGACAAAAACAGCCACCAAATCTTCATTGAGCCAGAAGGCCTAACCACGCACGAGTTATACCCTAATGGTATCTCGACCAGCTTGCCATTTGATGTGCAAGTACAAATCGTGCGCTCAATGAAAGGGTTTGAAAATGCACACATCGTTCGCCCAGGTTATGCGATTGAATACGATTTCTTCGATCCACGTGATTTGAAGCAAACGTACGAGACGAAGTTCATCCATGGTTTGTTCTTTGCTGGCCAGATTAATGGTACGACTGGCTACGAAGAAGCCGCAGCGCAAGGCTTGATGGCCGGTCTAAACGCAAGCTTGTTTAGCCAAGACAAAGAAGGCTGGAGCCCACGTCGTGACCAAGCTTACATGGGCGTGTTGATTGATGACTTATCGACCATGGGTACCAAAGAGCCGTACCGAATGTTCACTTCTCGTGCGGAATACCGCCTGCTACTTCGTGAAGATAACGCCGATTTACGTTTAACGGAAAAAGCGCGCGAGCTAGGCTTGATTGATGATGTTCGTTGGGCTCGCTTTAACGAGAAAATCAACAATATGGAAACGGAGCGTCAGCGTTTGAAAGCAACGTGGATGAATCCGAAGTCAGAGGGTGTTGATGAGCTGAACAAGCTGCTGAAAACCCCAATGGCCCGTGAAGCGAGTGGTGAGGATCTTCTGCGTCGTCCAGAGATCACTTATTCGCAACTGACGCAACTTGAAGCGTTTGCTCCTGCACTTGAAGATCAGCAAGCGGCTGAGCAAGTTGAAATTCAAGTGAAATACGATGGTTACATCAAGCGTCAGCAGGAAGAGATCGAAAAATCACTGCGTCACGAAAATACCAAGTTACCTGCTGATTTGGATTACCGCGATGTAAAAGGTTTATCAAACGAAGTCGTTGCTAAACTGAGCGAGGCCAAACCAGAGAGCATCGGTATTGCATCACGCATTTCTGGTATTACGCCTGCTGCAATTTCTATTCTACTTGTTCACTTGAAAAAGCATGGTTTGCTGAAGAAAGGTGAGGAAGAATAATGAGCGCATTGCGAACAAAGCTGGATTCACTGATCGCGAAAACCGATTTGGAAGTGTCAGAACAGCAACGAGAGCAGTTAGTTGGTTATGTCGAACTGCTCGACAAATGGAACAAAGCGTACAATTTAACATCGGTACGTGATCCGCTTGATATGTTAGTGAAACATATTCTTGATAGTATCGTTGTAAGCGCACACCTGCCCGGTGAGCGCTTCATTGATGTTGGTACTGGTCCGGGGTTACCGGGCATCCCTTTGGCAATAATGAACCCTGAGAAAACCTTCTTTTTGCTCGACAGTCTTGGCAAACGCATTCGTTTTATCAAGCAAGTCGTGCACACATTAGGGCTGAAAAACGTGACACCAATTCAAAGTCGCGTCGAAGAATTCCAACCTGAAGAAAAATTTGATGGCGTTTTGAGTCGA
>NZ_JAWOVM010000117.1:0-10384 GCF_033339895.1 Vibrio sp. 1751 | reverse complement strand
ATGGGATAGGCGAGTACGCCACATTACAGCAACAGCGAGGATGTAAGTTATGTCATTACCAGAAGTTATTCAGCACCAAGATTTCTTATTAACTCTTAATACCAATGAAGAGTCGAGCATCAAAGACGCATTACCGGGTGTGGATGTTTATCCCCTGTTTCTTGATCCAGAAAACGGAACTTGGGTGATACGCGCCAAGTTCAAACCGGGCGTGACTTTACCTAAGCACTTCCACACTGGTGTGGTGCATTTCTATACACTGAGTGGCGCTTGGCACTACATTGAATACCCAAACCAAGTCCAAACCGCTGGTAGTTATTTGTATGAGCCAGGTGGTTCGATTCATACCTTTCACTGTCCAGAAGAGTCGGGTGGTGCAGATGGCTTTATGGTGATCCAAGGTGCGAACATTAACTTTGACGACGAGGGTAACTTCATCAACATCATGGATGCAGGTTGGATTGAGCAAGTTGTTATTGCAACAGCGAAAGCACAAGGCTTCACTGCGCGCTACATCAAACCGGGTGCGATTGCTGGCCTAAGCGATGAGCTAGCGGAGTAACCCCATGCAACAGATGAACAGTATCATAATGCAGGATGGTAGTGTCCGCCTGAAGCAAGTCGAAATCCCCAAACCTGCAGCGGGACAAGTGTTGGTTCGTAGTCTAGCTTGTGGCATTTGTGGCTCCGACCTTCACATTACTCGACACGCGGATGAGGTATTTGATGTATTCCACCAGCTCGGGTTGATGCCTGATGAAGCCGGTGAGCACGCTCAAGTGATGTTGGGGCATGAGTTCTGTGCGGAAATTATCGAATACGGTGCCGATACGCAGCAAACGTTGTCCGTTGGTAGCCGAGTCACCTCAGTGCCGATGTTGCTCAGCCAAAATGGCGCGGGCGTTGGTGTTACTCCGGGTACTTATGGCGCTTACTCTGAGTATTTCCTGCTTGATGAAGCGTTATTGCTACCTGTGCCAGACGGAATGCCGTCTGAGGCGGCGGCATTAACCGAACCACTAGCGGTCGGTTTGCACGCGGTCAACCGCAGTGAAATCGAAACGGAAGAAACAGCGCTGGTTGTCGGTTGCGGCCCTATAGGGCTGGCGGTGATTGCTGCACTGAAACAACGTGGCGTCAGCAATATTCTTGCGGTCGATCTTCAGGAAGAAAAGCTGCAACTTGCCAGCGAGTTTGGCGCAAATCGATTGATCAACCCGACCAAGGAAGACGAGATCGCCGTTGGTGAGCAGTACGCGATGAATTCACGCCTGGTCATTTATGAGTGTGTTGGCAAGCATACCTTGATTGACGATTTTCTGCGCCGCGCTCCTGCCCGAGCGCGAATCGTCATCTCGGGTATCCATACGACACCCGCAATCATTAACTACGCGTACGCGACGGTAAAAGAGCTCGATTTGAGATTCTCTTACTACTACCAACCGCACGAGTTTGAGCAATGCCTACAAGCGATTGCCGAACATAAGTTGCCTTGGCAGAAAATGCTCACCGCCAAAGTGGGAATCGATGGTGTCGAAGACGCATTTACAAAGTTAATGACGCCAAATGATCACATCAAAGTCGTTATCGAACCTTGGCGCAGCGGCGCGTTAGAAGTGATTTAACTCTTAGCCAGATTAAGCTAGCTAAAACCAATTTTAGTTTGGTGACAGCCCCAACCGTAGCAGCTAGGTTGGGGCTTTTTTGTTAGGCCTGTTCTGCGCATTCCTGTTGCAGAGCAGGGTAATCGGTGTAGCCTCGTTCGTTTCCGCCAAACAACGTTGAGCCATCGAGTTCTGCCAACGGATGGTGATGTTGCAAGCGAGAGACTAAGTCTGGGTTTGCTACGAATGGCCGTCCGAATGCGACAAGATCCGCGTAGCCTTTCTCTAACACTTCGTTTGCTCGTTGAGGATTGTAGCGACCTGCGACAATGATAGCGTTGCGAAAGCGCTTTCTAAGTTCGATTCGGAACGTCTCTGGAATCGTTGGTGCATCGGCCCAATCGGCCTCGGACAAGTGCAAGTAGGCAATGTCGCGCTCCTGTAGCTGTTTTGATGCCTCTAAGATCGTTGGCACGATATCTGGGCAGTCCATATCTTTAAAGGTAATGAATGGTGCCAATCTCACTCCAACTCGATGCGCACCAACAGCGGCGATAACTGCCTCCACTACTTCGATAAGAAAACGGATACGATTTTCTCGTGAACCGCCGTAGTTGTCTGTTCGATGGTTTGAGTTGGTTCTTAAGAACTGATCGATCAGATACCCATTCCCGCCGTGGATTTCTACACCATCAAAACCCGATTCAATGGCGCGTTTGGCTGCGTTCGCGAAATCACCGACAACTCGGTTGATATCTGCTTGTGTCATGGCGCGAGGCTCAACACAATCGACCATATTGCCGTTGCCTTGTTCATCTGCAATCCAAACTTGCGTCTCTACCGGAGCGAGCGCAGATGGCGCGATAGGCTGTTCACCATTTTGGAATGTTGGGTGAGACACTCTGCCCACATGCCATAGCTGACAAAACATCGCTGCGCCTTGTGATTTGACCGCTTGGGTCACACCTTGCCAGCCCGCCACTTGCGCATCGGTGTAAACGCCAGGGGTGAACGAATAGCCTTGAGAATCGTCCGAAATTTGCGTGGCTTCGGAAATGATCAGCCCGGCAGAAGCGCGCTGTTGATAATACGTTGCCATCATCTCATTCGGGATGTTGCCCGGCTGAGTGGTGCGTGCGCGAGTCATTGGTGCCATGACAATACGGTTTTGTAGTGACAACGATTTCAGTTGAGCTGGCTCAAACAGCTTATTTGTTCTTTGTTGCATGTTGCGCTCCTTAGATAAGTACAGGCACGTTGGTCGCTTTACGAGCGATTGCCATCCAGTGAAGTACGGCTGGATCCCATTGCACTTCGGGCGCACTGAAAAAGCCGCGTAGAATGGAAAACATAATGGCTTGATCAACCAGTGACGTTTGCTTTTCTGAACTTAGGTTGAGCAAGGGTTTGGTTTGTTCTATCAAAGCGGCGACTTCTTTCGCAATCGCAGGTGTATCGTTAATCAAAGCTTCAAAATTTAACGCTTCGGTTTCTTTTTTTGCACGCCATGCTTGTTTAGCGGTTTCTGTTGCAAATTCCGGTAACGTCATGTTTGACCAACGCGGATACCCGACTTTTTGTAGCGGTAAAAACGCTTGTTTTTGCCAGTCTAAAACCGGTTTGGAGGGTTGGCTGTTTTCGCTGGAAGATGCCAATTCAAGGAAGTAGTTGATGATGTCTAAGCTTTCCGCCATGGCTTCACCATCGTCTTTGATCAAAAGAGGAACTTGTTTTGCGCCGATGAGGTTTGTGGTGGTGCTCTCGTCGTTATAAGCAATGTTGATGACATCCAGCTTAATATTCAGCATGCCTGCAACAAAACGGACGCGGGCGCTAAAGGGGCAATGTTCATAAATGTACAGTTTCATTTTTTGTTTCCTATCTCTTGGCTGGGCAGGGCGTGTTGTTGTGCGTTGTACAGCGTTACGGCGTTTAACTTTTCCCTGTCACATAACGTTCTGGGTCTAAACAATGTCGATAGGGTCAGTATATGGATTCGACTTAATTTGATAATTGGGTAATATCTAAATTGATTATTCAGTTTTTCCAAATAATAAGAGCACGAAGATGGATAAGTTTTCGGATATGACGTTGTTTGTCAGCATCGTTAAACATCAAGGTCTGGCGGCGGCGGGAAGGGAGTTAGGTTTGTCTCCGGCGACGGTAACGGCAAGGCTGCAAGCGATAGAAGAACGCTATGGCGTAAAGCTGCTCAACCGAAGCACACGCCACGTATCACTCACGGACGCAGGGGCAATGTACCATCAAGCTTGTCTTAACATCATTGATAGCGTGAAAGAGACGGAAAACTTGCTGCAAACGGGTATTTCGCAAGTGCGCGGAACGTTGAAAATTTCAGCTCCACGAGATATTGGCAAACAAATTATTTCGCCGATGGTGTCGGCTTTTTCTGAGCAATATCCGGATGTGACGCCTTATCTTTATCTTAATGACAATTTATCGAACTTGGCTGAATCGGGGCTCGATTTGGTGATTCGTTATGGCGAGTTAGCGGACAGCAATCTCATTTCGCGCAGGCTGGCGTCGAGTCAA
This sequence comes from Vibrio sp. 1751, assembly GCF_033339895.1. NCBI lineage: Bacteria > Pseudomonadati > Pseudomonadota > Gammaproteobacteria > Vibrionales > Vibrionaceae > Vibrio > Vibrio sp. 1751. Next base: position 6,227 of record NZ_JAWOVM010000117.1, on the reverse strand, counting down.
CGCGTGCTGTGCGCATCACCTGACTATTTGTCGAAGCAAGGTGTCCCAAACTGTCCACAAGATCTCGCGGACCATCGCTGCTTAGCCATGGTGCGCAGCAATGAAGAATTAAAAACGTGGCACTTTAAAGATGAAGAGTCTCACCAATCGATCACGGTCACGCCAAAGCGATTTTCTGATGATGGTGAAGTGATTCGACAATGGGCGTTGGACGGTGCGGGGATTGCGTTGAAATCGATTTTAGATATTCAGCAAGACCTCAAAAAACAACGTTTAGTAACGGTTTTGGATGGGTATATGAAAAACTTCAGCGCCTTTTCGCAAGGCGCTGAAGCGGATCTACATGTCATTTATCAAAGCCGCCAATATCAACCGAAAAGAGTTCGCCTGTTTTTGGACTTTCTAGTTGAGCAATTTAGCGCGCTGAGTGATGCCAGCAATCAGATCTAGATGCGATTCAGAGGTTTCTCGGCGGTGGCGATAAATCCCGACGGTGCCAGGGTTTGGTTCGTTTTCCATGGTTAAGCATCGTAAGCCAAAGGATTCCAAATACGGTTTGAGGTGCCCGGTATAAGACATCACCGCGACGCTTTCTTTCAGTACATCAATACTGGCGAGCAGAGAATCCACTTCGTAAGTCGGTCTGTCATCCAGTTGCTGCCTTTCGCGTTCATTTTGCTTCGGGATTGGGTTATCGATGACGTGAGCGAATTTCTTAGCATCATAAGTGACCGAAAGAGCTGGGTATTCGTGCAGCATATCTTCGGTGACGGTTTTCCCTAGAAGTGGGTGGTTTGGGGAAACAAAATAGGCATCAACCGTTTGAAATAGCGGAATAAACGTAACATCACATTTAGACGACAAGCCGACAATCTCGTGGCCGATGAAGAATTCAATCTGTTCGTTGATTAATGAATCCATCAAGCCTAAGTGGTTGCCAAATTCGACGTGCGTAGATGCCGATGGCTGCTTGGTCAGATGTTGATTGAGTGCTTGTTTGACGAACAGCGGCCACCACGCATCGCCAGTGCCCATTTTAATTTTTCCGACTTGGTACTGTTTCCGTTCATCAATGCTTTGCATCATTTGGTTGTATTCATGCTGCATCGCGTTGCTATGGCGATAGAGGATGCGTCCGTATTCGGTCAACACCATGCCATTAGGATGACGTTCAAACAGCGTCACGCCGAGATTCTCTTCCAGCTTCTTTAAATTGCTTGTTACCGTTGGCTGGCTTAACCCTGCCATTCTTGCCGCAGCGCTGATGCTTTGGCAGCGTGCAACCAGTAAAAATTGCTGCAGAGATTTGTCCATTTTCTTTCCCCTCTAAGAACGAGGGGTATTTTGCACAATTTCATTTATAAATCACAAATCTGTAATCTCATTTGATTGAAATTATGCGCATTTCATAGATCTACATCACTGTTGGGGTTTGACGTATAGATGTTATCTATAGCTCGCTCCTGACTTCCTATTTTCCCCTCAAAAAGGTGTTCTTTAGACTGTCGCCAAAACAACAATCTAAGGGATGAACATGAAACCGAGTTTTATTGCGCTTGCTGTCGCGTCTTGTATTGGTCTTGCTGGATGTGGGTCAGATTCTTCTGATGCGCCAGTGCCGGTCGACAAACCAATTATTTCAGCCGACTTATATTTACGTGGTTTAAATGGGGATTGGGGCACGGCAGAGCATGCCAAGCTAAACTATTTGGGTAATAACGAGTACGAAACCGTACTGCGCGTCGCTCGAGGTAGTAATCAGTTCAAGATTGCTGATCCGGGTTGGCAGATCCAATACACCTACTTTGAGGAGCCCGCGGCGTTCGATAAAGCTCAGGAGTACCTGCCAAAACCAGACACGAATGAAGCGTGTATGAACGATGATTGCAACTCTGAGATCACGTTTGAAGACAAAGGGTATTACAAGTTTTCTGTGAGCTTTGCCGATGAAAGTCGCGCGTCAATGACTGTGACGAAAGCAACACAAGAAGAAGCGGAAAAATACTACTCTGATGCGATTCTCGACCCTGCAATGGTGCATGAAGGGCATCAGAGCAAAGAAGTGAAACTGTTCGCCAATTACGATGACTCGAGTGATACCGTGATTTTCTCGGTGAAAGATCCTAAAGCGGAGCTGCGTGAATTTGGTATTTCAACGACGACAGAATTGCGTGATGCGCTCGACCAAGGCTTAGTGATTAATGAGCAAACAGGGCCGCGAGTGGTGTCGGGTGATGTCGCGTTTGACGCGTTGTTTGCATTGACGATGAAAGAGCTAGACCAGCTTGCCGTTTCTGAAATCAAAGACGGCAATTACAACTACAACAACCCAATCAAAGCGGAAGTTTTTGAGACGGGCGCGAAGTGGCATTACGTATGGACGCGTGATTTGGCGTACGCAGCAGACCTTTCGCTTGCATTGATGAATCCAACTCGCGTGCAAAATGGTTTGAATTTCAAATTGTCTGCTTTCCGCGACACGACCGATCAGCAATACGATGGCGAGCAGATTGTGCAAGACACGGGCACGGGCGGCAGTTGGCCAATCAGTACCGACCGTACGACTTGGGCGCTTGGTGCAGAACGCTTACTTTCGGCATTGGATGGGGAAGAGTACAACCAGTTTGCAGAGCGCGCATATAAAGCGATCAGTAATACACTTGAAGCCGATCGCCTGGCGGCTTTTGATGCGAAATCCGGTTTATACACTGGTGAGCAATCATTCCTCGATTGGCGTGAGCAAACTTACTCAACGTGGACGCCAAACGATGTCAATGCGATTGGTAGCAGCAAAGCGTTATCGACAAACGTGGTTCACTACCGCGCGATTCAGCTCGCGGCTAAGTTGGCAGAGAAGTACGACTCAACCAACGCGGTCAAATACACCGAGTGGGCTGAGCAGTTAAAAACCGCTATCAACGATCAGTTTTGGAATGCCGAACGCGGTATGTACGTAAGCTATTTGTTTGACAATGGCAAAGACATTGCGGTCGACAAATACGATATGTTGGGCGAAGCGTTGGCAATCATCAGTGGCGTGGCAAGTGATGCGCAGGCGAAACAAATCATGGCCAATTACCCACACAGTGAGTTTGGCGTGCCGGTTTACTTCCCTCAACAACCGGACGTGCCTGTGTACCATAATCGCGCAATTTGGCCATTTGTTACCGCGTACAACTTGCGCGCTGCGCATCAAACACAAAATGTGGCAGCAGCGAACAATGCCATTCAATCGTTGGTTCGTGGTACGGCAACTAATTTATCCAACATGGAAAACTTAGAGTGGCTTTCTGGTAAGTCATTCATCATCCATAGTGATCATGGTGAAGATCCAAGCATGGATGGCCCAGTTATTAACTCTCAGCGTCAGCTTTGGTCTGTGGGTGGCTACTTGAACATGGTGGTAGAGACCCTATTCGGCATCCATACCGAAACGGGCAAGTTGGAAGTGAAGCCGTTTATCACAAGTTGGGTGCGCAATAACTTGTTGGCTCAGTCTGAACAAATCACGTTGGAAAACTTTGCCTTCAAAGGAAAGAACTACTCGGTAACGATTGACTTGCCTGAAGTAAGCAAAGATGACACAGGTTACTACCCAGTTGAAAATGTCACGATGGACGATGAGGGGCATTTCCACGTGACATTGGGCGCGCTTGTGAATGTAGATAGCAGCATTACTTTAGTTTCTGGTGTGAAACCGTACGCAAGTGAAGATAGTCGCGTTTATTCTCCGCAAGAGCCAACATTGGTGGTAAAAAGCGTTGATAATTCGGTTTCGATTGACGTGACGAGTAAGTACAACGTGAACTTGTATCGCAATGGCGAGCTGATTCAAAAGAACGTGATTGCTCAATCTTATTCCGATACGCCAACAGGTTTTGCTTGTTATTTGGCTGAAAGCATTAACGATAAAGGCTTCCGTTCTAACCCAAGCCAACCTGTTTGTGTCGGTGAAGAGATCCGCATCAAACTTGATGGCGAATATCAGCCACTCAAAGACAATGTCTCAGTGGTTACGGTGAGTAAAGACAGTGGCATCGTAAAAGGTGCAGAGTCGTTTACAGCCCCTGTAACGGGCACTTACCAGTTCGATGCTTGGTACAACAATAACCTAGGGCAACTTAATACTGGCATCACGAACACCGTGAAATTGTTAGAGGTATTGGATGATGCAGGTAAAGTGGTTGGTCAAGGTTACTTGCAGATGGGCCATATTGGTGAAAACCAAGGTATGCGTTACTCAACGCCAATTGAGGTGACGTTGGAGCAGGGAAAAACCTATCAGGTCGCGCTGAAGGACCACTTCAATATGAGTTACCTCAAATCGAATGAAACCTACATCTACGCAGGTGGTATTGAGGGTGAAAAGAACGAAGCGCAAATCGCAGATATTCGAATCACACCTTTAATGTAGGCTGTTTTAACAAAGCAGTGTTCTAGAAAACTGTGTTCTAAGAAAGACAAAGCCGCTGAGATTATCAGCGGCTTTGTTGTATTTGCTATCGGGGGCCGTTTACAGGTTAGTTTGCAGCTTGCGGACGAGGCTTACGGCGCTGACCTGACGGTTTGTTTCCTGCAGGCTTAGCATTGTTTGGCTTGCGGTTACCAGACGGTTTACCAGCGTTGCCACTCTTATTACCGTTTGGTTTATTTCCATTCGGTTTATTACCATTTGGCTTGTTGCCGTTAGGTTTGCGGTCATCTGGTTTACTGTTTGCACGACTTTGGCCTTCACGGTTGCCTTTAGGCTTGCCTGCACCGCCTTGGTTGGTGCTGTTTTTGTTGCCGTTGCTACCACCGTTGAAGCGACGTTTAGGTTTGTTTGCACCATTGCCTGCTTTCTTTTCGGCTGCTGGGGCATTTTCACTTGCAGCATTTGGCGCTTTTGGTTTTTTCGGCTTCTTAGGTTTTTTCGGTTTGATTGGGCGCGTATCCAGTTTAGATTCTGGCACCACATTGGTTGGCGCAAAACCTTCCAACTCTTTACGTGGTAGTACTTCTTGAATCAAACGTTCAATCGCAAACAACTCAGATGCTTCTAGCGCACACACCAGTGAAATCGCTTTACCTACTTCGCCCGCGCGGCCAGTACGACCAATACGGTGAACGTAGTCTTCTGCCACTTTCGGTAGCTCAAAGTTCACCACTTGCGGTAATTGCGGAATATCGATACCGCGCGCAGCAATGTCCGTCGCGACCAACACACGAATTTCACCCGATTTAAAATCCGCCAGTGCTTTGGTACGCGCGCCTTGGCTCTTGTTGCCGTGGATGGCAGCAGCCGGTAGATTTTGTTCGATCAGGAACTTCGCCAGACGGTTTGCGCCGTGTTTCGTTTTCGTAAACACCAGCACTTGCTTCCAATCGCCGTCTTTGATCAATTTAACCAACATCGGTGCTTTCTTCTTCACGTCTGCTGGGTAGATGCTTTGCTCAACCGTTCTCGCCGTCGAGTTTGCCGGGTTAACGGAAATCTCAACCGGGTTGTTCACCAAGCCTTTCGCAAGGTCGCGGATTTCATCCGAGAAAGTTGCAGAGAAAAGTAGGTTCTGACGCTGTTTTGGTAGCAGAGCTAGGATCTTACGAATGTCACGGATAAAGCCCATATCTAGCATGCGGTCTGCTTCGTCCAGTACTAGTACTTCCAGTTGGTCGAACTTCACTGCATTTTGGTTGTACAAATCCATCAGGCGGCCTGGTGTCGCGACTAACACATCCGCACCTTTGCGAAGACGCTGCATTTGCGGGTTGATCTTCACACCACCAAAAACAACCGCACTGCTTAGTGGAAGATGACGGCCGTACATAAACACGTTTTCTTGCACCTGAGCTGCAAGCTCACGTGTTGGCGTTAGGATCAGTGCTCGAACTTGGTTAGCACGAACGCGAGGGCCGTTCGATAAACGCTCAAGAATCGGTAGCGTAAAGCCTGCAGTTTTACCTGTACCAGTCTGCGCTGCTGCCATTACGTCTTTCCCTTCCAAAATAGCAGGAATTGCTTTTGCCTGAATTGGCGAAGGGGTGTCGTAGCCTTTCTCTTGAATAGCTTTAAGGATTGGAGCAGATAGACCTAACGAGGTAAAACCCATATGTATGATTCTCAATTGTAGAGTTAGATAACAACGCGCCGAAAACAAATCGGTGCGAAAAGTGCGACATTCTGAGGCTTTTACGCGCAGGCTTCAACTAATTCCGTCATGGATAAATATTTGAACTGGATCTCATTT
>NZ_JAWOVM010000116.1:0-10534 GCF_033339895.1 Vibrio sp. 1751 | reverse complement strand
CTCGCGTAATCGTGCGCTTCTGGATTATTTCTATGGTTCTTGTTCTGATTGGTCTTGCGACATTGAAAGTGCGTTAATCGCGCTTTCCAAGAACAAGATTTACAGTGTGATCAAATATGGAACGTTGGCAAAACATACATAGTGTTGTCGTCGTAGGGCTCGGTATTACCGGGCTCTCTGTCGTTAAACACCTAAGAAAAAATCAGCCACAACTTGTGGTCAAAGTCATTGATACTCGTGTAAACCCTCCAGGTGCAGAGCGCTTGCCGGAAAGTGTTCAACTGCATAGTGGTGGTTGGAATACAGACTGGCTTTCTGACGCGGATCTTATCGTGACCAACCCTGGTATTGCGCTAGCGACACCAGAGATCCAAGCCGTATTAGCAAAAGGTACGGCCGTAGTAGGTGATATCGAGTTATTCGCTTGGGCGGTGCAGAAACCGGTGATTGCGATTACGGGCTCAAACGGTAAGAGCACAGTAACCGACCTCACAGGTGTGATGGCTGAGGCTGCAGGTTTGGATGTTGGCGTTGGTGGTAACATCGGTGTGCCTGCACTGGATTTGTTAGAACAAGACGCAGACCTATATGTACTCGAACTCTCGAGCTTCCAGTTAGAAACGACGTCAAGCTTAAAGCTCAAAGCCGCTGCGTTTCTGAATCTTTCTGAAGATCATATGGATCGTTATCAAGGCATGTCTGACTATCGACAAGCTAAGTTGCGTATTTTTAACCATGCTGCTCTTGCAGTCGTGAACCGTGATGATCAAGAAACCTTCCCAGACGCAGAGATGCCATTGGTGACATTTGGCAGCGACAATCAGGACTTTGGTCTCGAGGTGGATGGCAACCGTACTTGGCTGCTCGATCACGGTCAACGAGTTGTCGCAAGTGATGAGCTTAAGTTGGTTGGTAAGCACAACTTATCTAACGCTCTGGTTGCTTTAGCGCTATTAAAAGCTGCGGACGTAAACTATCACAAAGCATTGAATGCACTTAAAAATTACACAGGACTGACACACCGATGCCAGGTGGTTGCGGATAATCAAGGCGTCAAATGGGTGAATGACTCTAAAGCAACTAATATTGCCAGCACTATGGCTGCGCTATCTGGTTTGGAATCGACAGGCAAGCTCTACTTACTCGTTGGTGGTGTTGGCAAAGGTGCTGACTTCTCGCCATTAAAACCGATCTTCGCGACGCTTAACTTGCAACTGTGTTGCTTTGGCGCTGATGGCGATGAATTTATGCCACTGCATGAATCTGCAATACGTTTCGACACTATGGAAGATGTGATTCAACAAGTATCTTCGCAGTTAAAACCAGGTGATATGGTGATGCTGTCTCCTGCATGTGCTAGCTTTGATCAATTCGACAACTTTATGGCAAGAGGTGATGCTTTCGCTGCTCTTGCTCAGAAATATGCATAATTAAAGGTTACACACTTCGTGGGTTTAGGTAACGTTAAACGCAGTATTGGCAATTGGCTCAAGCATCCAGCCCCAGAGGCGATGTTTGATCGTCAGTTAGTGTGGATTGCACTGGGTTTGATGTTGACTGGTTTGGTCATGGTAACCTCTGCATCATTTCCAATCAGCTCTCGATTAACGGAACAGCCGTTCCACTTTATGTTTCGTCATGCGACGTTTCTCGTGCTGGCGTTAGGGACCTCCGCTGTTATTTTGCAAGTGCCTTTGCAAGAGTGGTTTAAGAAGAGCCATTACTTACTTTGGGCTTCTTTCGCACTGTTGATCATCGTGCTTTTGGCGGGTAAGTCGGTTAATGGTGCGTCTCGTTGGATTCCCCTCGGGCTGTTTAACCTTCAGCCAGCGGAGGTCGCGAAGCTATCGCTGTTTATCTTCATGTCTGGTTACTTAGTTCGAAAGCAAGACGAAGTACGACAAACGTTCTTTGGTGGCTTTATGAAGCCAATCATGGTGTTTGCCTTCTTCGCAGTATTACTACTTGGTCAGCCAGACTTGGGGACGGTGGTCGTGATGCTGGTCACGCTGTTTGGCATGCTTTTTATCGCAGGTGCAAAACTAACCCAGTTTCTCGCCTTGATGGTGGCAGGTATCGGTGCTGTCGTTGGTTTGATTCTCGTCGAGCCATACCGTATGCGACGTGTAACCTCCTTCCTTGACCCGTGGGAAGACCCGTTTGGTAGTGGCTATCAGTTGACTCAGTCTTTGATGGCGTTTGGTCGTGGTGAATGGTTCGGACAAGGTCTCGGTAATTCAATTCAAAAACTGGAATATCTACCGGAAGCGCATACCGACTTTGTGTTTGCCGTACTTGCTGAAGAGCTTGGTTTCGTGGGCGTAGTGCTGGTCTTAATGCTGATTTTTAGCTTGGTGCTAAAAGCGGTTTACATCGGCAAGCGTGCATTTGAAGAAGGCGAAATGTTCGGAGGTTATCTGGCTTTCGGAATTGGTATTTGGTTTGCGTTTCAAACCTTGGTTAATGTTGGAGCTGCCGCCGGTATTGTTCCAACTAAAGGTTTAACACTTCCACTCATCAGTTATGGTGGTTCTAGTCTAATAATTATGTCCGTCGCAGTGTCCATACTACTGCGTATCGATTACGAATGCCGCTTGAAACGCGAGCAACAACAATCAGAACAACAAGCTAATGAAACAAAATAAACGTTTGATGGTGATGGCTGGTGGTACTGGCGGTCACGTATTCCCAGGTTTGGCGGTAGCAAAACAGCTTCAAGAACAAGGTTGGGAGATCCGTTGGCTAGGTACGGCGGATCGAATGGAAGCGGATTTGGTGCCAAAACATGGCATTGAAATCGACTTTATCAAAGTGAAAGGGTTACGAGGTCAAGGCGTTAAACGTCTTCTTGCAGCACCATTTCAAATTATCAATGCCATTATGCAGGCTCGTGCTCACATGAAACGCTGGCAGCCAGACGCAGTGCTTGGTATGGGCGGTTATGTTAGCGGCCCGGGTGGTATTGCCGCTTGGATGAGTGGCATTCCTGTTGTTCTGCATGAACAAAATGCAGTAGCAGGTTTAACGAACCAATGGTTATCGAAAATCGCTAAGAAGGTTTTTCAGGCTTTCCCAGGCGCTTTTCCAAATGCCGAAGTGGTTGGGAACCCAGTTCGTGAAGACGTGACTCAATTAGCAGCGCCAACTGAGCGCATGCAAGAGCGCCAAGGTCCAATTCGCATTTTGGTGATGGGTGGCAGCCAAGGCGCACGTATTCTTAACCAAACTCTGCCAGAAGTGATGTCGAAATTGGGCGAAGATTACTGTATTCGTCATCAAGCGGGTAAAGGTGCCGCCGAAGAAGTGAATGCAGCATACCAAGCTAATGGTGTGGTAAATGCAGAAGTAATGGAATTCATTGATGACGTTGCAGAAGCTTACGCATGGGCTGACCTTTTAGTTTGTCGCTCTGGAGCGTTAACCGTATCTGAAGTCTCGGCGGCAGGTGTAGGCGCTATTTTTGTTCCATTCATGCACAAAGACCGCCAGCAAGCACTTAATGCAGACCACTTGGTGGATTGCGGCGCGGCGAAAATGATTGAACAACCAGATTTAACCGTTGAGTCTCTGACTCAGCAGATCCAACAATTGGATCGCCAAGCTTTACTTACAATGGCTGAGCAAGCGCGTGGCGCTGCAAAATTGAATGCTGACCGAGTTGTCGCACAAGCCATTGTCGCTTTGACCGAAAAGCGTTAACCGAATTATTGAGAATAGAATTGATGACAATCCAACATACACAAGACTTAGCTCAGATTCGCGCAATGGTGCCAGAGATGCGCCGCGTGAAATCCATCCACTTCATCGGTATTGGTGGTGCGGGCATGAGCGGCATTGCAGAAGTGCTGTTGAACGAAGGCTACCAAATCACAGGTTCTGATCTATCAGAGAACGCTGTGACAGAGCGTTTGGTATCAAAAGGTGCGACGGTATTTATCGGTCATCAAGCCAGTAATGTAGAAAAAGCCAGTGTGGTTGTTGTGTCAACGGCGATCAACGAAGAAAACCCAGAAGTGATGGCGGCACGTGAATTACGCATCCCTATTGTACGCCGCGCAGAGATGTTGGCTGAATTGATGCGATTCCGTCACGGTATTGCCGTTGCGGGTACACACGGTAAAACCACGACGACCGCTCTTGTTACTCAAATCTATTCTGAAGCCGGTCTTGATCCAACGTTTGTGAATGGCGGTTTGGTGAAAAGCGCAGGTACAAATGCGCGTCTAGGCTCGAGTCGTATTCTAATTGCAGAGGCAGATGAAAGTGACGCGTCATTCCTGCACTTGCAACCAATGGTGAGCATTGTTACCAATATCGAAGCCGATCATATGGATACCTATGGTGGTGACTTTGAAACCTTAAAGCAAACCTTCATCGACTTCCTTCATAATCTACCGTTTTACGGCCAAGCAATTGTTTGCATTGACGATCCTGTGGTTCGAGAGTTAATCCCACGTATTAGTCGTCAAGTGATAACTTACGGTTTTTCTGAAGATGCCGACGTACGTATTGAAGATTATCGTCAAGAGGGGCAGCAAGGCAAATTTACGGTAGTACGTAAAGGGCGAGCTAACTTAGATATCACGCTGAATATTCCAGGTCGTCACAATGCATTGAATGCGTCTGCTGCGATTGCGGTTGCTACTGAAGATGACATTGAAGACGATGCGATCCTAAAGGCAATGGCTGGTACGCAAGGTACGGGAAGACGTTTTGATCACCTTGGCGAGTTTGATACTGGCAACGGCCATGCAATGCTTGTTGATGATTACGGCCATCATCCCACAGAAGTGGATGTAACCATTAATGCAGCACGCAGTGGTTGGCAAGACAAGCGTTTGGTGATGATTTTCCAACCGCACCGTTATAGCCGTACTCGTGATTTATACGATGATTTCGCGAATGTGCTTGAACAGGTAGATGTATTGATCATGCTGGATGTTTACGCAGCGGGTGAAAAGCCGATTGCAGGGGCTGATGGGCGCGCTTTATGTCGCACAATTCGCAGCCGAGGCAAGGTAGATCCGATTTTTGTTCCAGAAATCGAGCAATTACCTTCAGTTTTAGCTAACGTTATACAAGACGGCGACCTAATCTTAACGCAAGGTGCGGGTGATATTGGTAAAGTGGCGAAACAGCTGGCAGGTCTTAAATTGAATATAAACAAGATGCTTGGCTGACACATATTGTTGACGCGAAGGACAGATAAAGACTCAGATCTCGATTTTGCGTCAATATCATTGTGATTTATTGCTATCAGTGTTTGATAGTTTACAAGAGCTCAGTATAATCCCAAGGTTAAAGTCAAGACTTTTACCTCTGCGTAATTATATGGGTAAAAAGTACACGACAAAAGTCAGGAAACGAAGACGTTGTTGAATATTGCACTGAATGACGAGCGACCAAACACGGGTAACAACCGTGGTCGCCAAGAAAAAATCTTGGGTGCGTTATTTTTCGTTGTGGTTGTGACTTTAATTAGTTCTGTTTTGTACGCGGCGATCAGTTGGATGTGGGATGACCAAAGGTTACCTCTCTCCAAAATAGTACTTCAGGGGAAACTGGAGTATGTCCAAGCTGACGATGTGCAGGCTGCATTTAGTCGAATTGATCACATCGGTACATTTATGTCTCAGGATATTGATGTATTACAGCAAAGTGTCGAAGCTCTGCCATGGGTAGCGCATGCCGCAATCCGAAAGCAGTGGCCGGATACAGTAAAAGTTTTTTTGACGGAGCATCAACCAGAAGCCATTTGGAATGGCAACGAACTGTTAGATAAAAACGGGTTCGTTTTTGATGGAGATGTTGCTCTGTTGCAAGAAGAAAAAGTGAAGCTGTACGGACCCAAAGATAGCGGACCGGAAGTCTTACAGACTTACCGTGATTTGAGTCCTAAGTTTCAGCAATTGGGTTTAGCGATATCGTCTCTGGTATTAAACGAGCGACGAGCTTGGCAAATCATCCTTGATAACGGTATTCGATTAGAGCTCGGTAAAGAGTCTCTTCTTGAGCGTATAGAGCGCTTTTTTAAGCTCTATAACAAGCTTGGCAGTGACACGCAAAGAATCAGTTATATCGATCTTAGGTACGATACAGGAGCCGCAGTTGGTTGGTTTCCTGAACAAGAGTTAGAAGAGAGTACAGATGACTAAGGCCGCTGATGACAACATTATTGTTGGTCTTGATATAGGCACTGCAACCGTATCGGCTCTAGTGGGTGAGGTTTTACCAGACGGTCAAATTAATATTATTGGCGCAGGTAGTAGCCCCTCACGCGGCATGGATAAAGGTGGCGTGAATGATTTGGAGTCGGTTGTAAAATCAGTACAACGTGCAATTGATCAAGCTGAATTAATGGCAGAGTGCCAGATCAGCCGAGTCTTCATTTCGTTGTCTGGTAAGCATATCGCAAGCCGAATTGAAAAAGGTATGGGCACGATTTCTGATGAAGAGGTGTCTCAAGAAGACATGGATCGCGCTATCCATACCGCAAAATCGATTAAAATCGGTGATGAACAGCGAATTCTTCATGTGATCCCGCAAGAGTTCACCATTGATTACCAAGAGGGAATCAAAAATCCACTTGGTTTATCTGGGGTAAGAATGGAAGTGAGTGTCCACCTTATCTCATGCCATAATGACATGGCACGCAACATTATTAAGGCGGTAGAACGCTGCGGCCTTAAAGTAGAACAACTCGTATTTTCTGGGCTTGCTGCTAGCAATGCAGTAATCACCGAGGATGAAAGAGAGCTTGGAGTTTGTGTGGTTGATATTGGCGCCGGCACGATGGATGTGGCCATCTGGACTGGCGGTGCGTTACGTCACACAGAAGTATTTTCGTACGCAGGAAATGCTGTAACCAGTGATATTGCTTTTGCTTTTGGCACGCCAGTGAGCGATGCTGAAGAAATAAAAGTCAAATATGGCTGTGCTTTGAGTGAACTGGTCAGTAAGGATGACACGGTTAATGTACCAAGCGTAGGTGGACGACCATCACGTAGCCTGCAACGTCAAACGTTGTCAGAAGTGATTGAGCCACGCTACTCTGAGCTTATGGGACTGGTTAACCAAACTATCGACTCTGTACAAGCAAAATTGCGCGAAGAGGGTATCAAGCACCATCTGGCTGCGGGAGTTGTACTCACTGGCGGTGCTGCGCAAATGGACGGAGTGGTAGAATGTGCGGAACGCGTATTCCGCAATCAAGTAAGGGTCGGCAAACCGCTCGAAGTCAGCGGATTAACTGACTATGTAAAAGAGCCGTACCATTCTACGGCAGTTGGATTACTTCATTACGCAAGAGACATGCAGTCTAGCGACGATAGCGATTATAATGAACCTAAACGCTCATCTGTAACTGGCTTTTTCGATAAATTGCGTAACTGGATACAAAAAGAGTTTTAACCTGAGTTGCAGGATAAACGGAGACAACACATGTTTGAACCGATGATGGAAATGTCTGACGATGCAGTAATCAAGGTCGTTGGGGTTGGTGGCGGCGGTGGTAACGCCGTTGAACACATGGTGCGTGAATCCATCGAAGGTGTGGAATTCATCAGCGTCAACACTGATGCGCAAGCACTTCGTAAGACAAGCGTTGGCAATGTTATTCAGATCGGTGGTGATATCACTAAAGGTCTGGGTGCAGGTGCTAATCCACAGGTTGGCCGTGACGCAGCTCTCGAAGACAGAGATCGAATTAAAGATTCCCTGACTGGCGCCGATATGGTGTTTATCGCAGCTGGTATGGGTGGCGGTACCGGTACTGGTGCAGCGCCTGTTATTGCTGAAGTGGCTAAAGAGCTTGGCATTCTAACAGTAGCGGTAGTAACTAAACCGTTTAGTTTTGAAGGTAAAAAGCGTTTGGCATTTGCTGAGCAAGGTATCGATGAGCTGTCTAAGCATGTTGACTCTTTGATCACGATTCCAAACGAAAAGCTACTTAAAGTACTTGGTCGTGGTGTAACACTACTAGAAGCTTTTGCAAGCGCTAACGATGTTCTTAAGAATGCCGTTCAAGGTATTGCTGAGCTAATTACTCGCCCTGGCATGATCAACGTCGACTTTGCGGACGTAAGAACTGTAATGTCTGAAATGGGTCACGCAATGATGGGTAGCGGCATCGCCAAAGGTGAAGACCGTGCTGAAGAAGCGGCTGAAATGGCAATTTCTAGCCCACTTCTCGAAGACATCGATCTAGCGGGCGCTCGTGGTGTTCTTGTCAATATTACTGCTGGTCTGGATATGCGTCTTGACGAGTTTGAGACGGTTGGTAATACAGTGAAGGCATTCGCTTCTGACAATGCGACTGTTGTTATCGGTACTTCTCTAGACCCTGATATGACTGACGAAATCCGCGTAACAGTTGTAGCGACAGGTATTGGTAATGAGAAAAAGCCAGATATCACGCTAGTTGCGGGTGGTAAAGCTAAAGTGGCACCGACGCCGCAAGCTCAACCACAGCAACAAGCAGCGGCAACGCAAGCTGAAGAAAAACCGGCACAGACCTTGCAAAATAATCAAGTGCAAGAGAAGCCACAGGTAACTCCTCAGCCGACAAACACTGCTCCTTCTTCTCCAGCTTCGTCGAGCCAAAGTTCTGCGGCTCCAAAGCAAGAAAAGGAAAGTGGTTATTTAGATATACCGGCATTTTTGCGTCGTCAGGCTGATTAATCTTTAACCCATAAATTTGACATGGCTCAAAATTATGGTAGCATTCACGGTCGACGTTACAGACGGCCGTGTTTTGTAGCAAATTTTTGAGAGGCAAGCAGATGATCAGACAACGTACTCTGAAAGAAATAGTGAAAACAACTGGTGTGGGTCTCCACTCTGGTCGTAAAGTCACACTTACTCTGCGCCCGGCTGCTGCAAATACAGGTATCATTTACCGTCGTACAGATGTAAATCCACCTGTAGATTTTCCAGCTGATCCAGCTTCGGTTCGTGACACCATGCTTTGTACTGCATTGGTAAACGATGAAGGTGTGCGTATTTCAACTGTTGAGCACTTGAATGCGGCACTTGCTGGTATGGGCATCGATAACATTGTTGTCGAAGTAGACGCACCTGAAATTCCGATCATGGATGGTAGTGCAAGCCCATTTGTATACTTGCTACAACAAGCAGGTATCGAAACGCAAAATGCGCCAAAACGCTTCATCCGTATCAAAAAGCCAGTTCGTTTTGAAGATGGTGATAAATGGGCAGAATTTGTACCATTTAACGGCTTCCGTATGGACTTCGAAATTGAGTTTAATCACCCAGCGATTGAATCAGACGAGCAACGTTTGCTGTTTGATTTCTCGTCAAAAGGCTTTGTTCGTGAGATTTCTCGAGCACGTACGTTTGGCTTTATGCGTGATATCGAATATCTACAATCTCAAAACCTAGTTTTGGGTGGTAGTTTTGACAATGCTATCGTTTTGGATGATTACCGTATTCTTAATGAAGAAGGTCTACGCTTTGAAAATGAGTTTGTGACTCACAAAGTGTTGGATGCGATTGGTGACCTTTACATGTGTGGTCACCCAATCATTGGTGAATTCCGTGCCTTTAAATCTGGCCACGGTTTAAATAACCAACTGTTACGTGCTGTTCTTGCAGATCAGGAAGCGTGGGAGTGGACTACATTCGAAGAAGAAGTCGGCTCACCAGTAGCATTCGCAGAACCAAATATGGTGCTTGCGTAAATACTTGGCATTAGAATTAATAAAAAACCAGGCTTATGCCTGGTTTTTTGCTATTTGGCTTTAATCTTCGACTTATCAATAACATTCAAGCTTTCAGCATATTGAAATAACGTTCACTTACGATCTTCCTTTTCTGCCATATCGGCTAATCGTTTTAAACGCTCTTGAATTTTAGGTGGCGCCATGTCGGCAATCGTCATTAATGACTTTGCTGCAGATTCTGTTAGTGGTGGACGCTTAGGTCTGTCGTCTTGTTGAAAGCGGTTTCTATATAGTGAAGGATTGATCCTCACTTCAACGCTCATCAGCTTGGCAAAGCCTTGAGTACGAAGTTTATTTAGGATCATGAGGCGATCGTAATCGATCTTCATTTTGATTGCGGCACTAGAGACATCGATCAATAGATGGCCGTTACGAACATTCGCTACTCGGCAATGATCGGCCGTCCCCATGGGTAAGACCTCTTGCAAAGCTTGGTTAAGCTGTAAGATTTCTCCAGCATGTTCTTGAATCTGCTTGAACTGTGACTCAGCAATAACATCTTCAGTCGAGGTTGGACGGTGATCACGCATAGGTAAAATCTAATTTTGTTGAGATATAGCTATTCTAGAGCAGCTTTCTATCAAGGTATAGTTTACATTAACGTCTTTAGCTTCAGTTTTACAATGTAGCAAGGTAAAAAGCAAAGTTTGCTCTGGATGGATTACACATATTGCGGTATGCAATATCGGCGAATCAGTCACCACTTTAAGTAAAAACTTCAGAGTGCTTCAAACAAATACGTCTATTTATGGTTGTATCGATTAAAAATCCTTACACTAAGCCACATTGTTTCA